>CAYMAA010000035.1:0-15996 GCA_964388305.1 uncultured Lachnospiraceae bacterium
GGAAACTGCCTACAAGTATGATTTTTTTAACAATGTTACCGAAAAGGACATAAACCCGGATACGGGTAAAAAAAGAAGAAAAATGATCGTGAATGGGGGAGAGATAATGTTAGCTAAGTTAAGGTTTTATATTAGTGTTTTGTTAATTTTTTGTTTTATTTTTAATATGAATTGTTTAGCATATTCAAAGGCTTATGTTGAGCAAGAAGTTAAAACTAATGATGAGGGTTATATATTAATATCGAGTTTGCCAAGTAAGTTTGCTTACAGCGGTGGTATTAATGAAAGACGTAAGTTGAACAAGCTTTGTTATTTGCCTGTAGTAAGAGATGGAGAAATCACAGACTTTAAAATAAGGGAATATAAATTTAACAGCGGAGATTTAATGGATTATTACAATGTAAAGGACTTAATTGAGGCATTTGGCGGAGAATATGGAAATCCAACATACAATAATGATAAAGATATATTAGTAAATCATTTGGATAAAGAAATGTTCTTTTACGGTTCGGAAGTTTACAAAGTAATCAGACTAAACGGTAATACATTTTATTTAACTGATATAACAATATTCTTATTGGAAGAATACTTAGATAACTTTGAATTATTTTATCTTTGCGTAACAGAAAAAAATGAAAAATCGTATATGGATAATTTTTCAGGCTGTTTATTCAGTTACAGTGACAAGGAGCTTGCAAATACGGCTATAGATGGAATGGTTGTGGATTGTGAGGTGTATTTTCCCGTAGACACTCTTTATTACTTTGCTGAACACGAGGGTGTAAGCATAAACTTGGATAACGGTTACTTTAATATTAAAGAAAATAACCTTGAAAAAGAAGATAATTATTTTGATAATAATTATGGGAATGGGTTTTATGCAAAAACCTGTCGAGTGGATAACGGAACAGATCCATTGGGATATGGAAGAGTAACCTTTGAATTTTTATGGGCACATTTTTTTGCCAAGGATAGACTTAACAAGGATATAGAGTTGCTTCACTCTGTTAATGACAGTAATTTTAGAGAATATGGAAAGCTGATGTTTGAAGGTACTTTTGGTATTAAGATTGATCATAATTTAAACTACGAATATATAGAAGAGATAGATGCTTATTCAGTATATTATAATGAAAAAAGAATTGTTATAAGGGCTTTTGATGGGAAAATAGTATATATGTCTGAGTCAATTTTTGATTTATGAAACCATTTGCTTAAATAAGTGGTAATTGGCAAGGGATTGGGGGTTATTATGGAAAAGATAATAAAAAGAATATTATTATTTGTGATTTGCGCAGGCATAATTATTTTTGCAATTTGGCTTTTGCGGTTGGTCTATTTTGCCGGGTTTCTAACGATAAGTGATTTTAAAAACAGGGTTACAAAAGATGAGATTATAGATATATTTGTTAATAATGAGGAAGATACTGAAATAGTTTTTAATTATTTGAGCGGATTAAATGATGATTTTTATATAAATGATGATGATAATTTTAGAAATATTATTGATGACAAAATTGTTGACTCAATAGAAAATTTGATAGATATGGGTATTAACGGCATTTCAAGACAAGGGGACACTGTTTATTTTGAGGTGGTCGGCAGCGGTGACGTTCAGGGAATTGCAAAAATGAATAAAGGAAGTGAGCTTGACATTCAGTATGTTGTTGAATTTGAGCCGCTTGAAGGTTATGAGGGATATTATTATTACAGAAGTAATTTTGAAGAATATAAGCAGGGGTATGGTGTGTTTGAAAATCAGTAAATTATATTTAATTTTTTAATTATTTTTGATATAATATTAAGCAGGTAATACAAATGCTATATTAAGAAAAAATGAATTTAAGCGGTATTGAAAACTATTTTGCCGGCAATAGATGGAGGAATGTTATGTTTAAGAAAATTTTTGTATTTTTAGTTTTAGTGATGATGGCATTTAACAGTGTTTTGGTTTTGGGAAATGACGTTGGGGAAGTGAGCAGTGAAAGGGAGCTTGAAGAAAGCACGGATATTGAGAAAGCGGACGATAAGGCGCTCCTTGAATTGGGTGTTTTGGGAAGTGATTTTAATTCCGATGGTTTTGTTAAGCGTGAGGACTGTATTGTTTCTGTAATGCGACTTGGCGGCATTAAAGACGGAATGTTAGTAGATATGTACAAAAATGTTTATGATTTATACGATATTTTTAGGGATTATGAAGAATTTAGAAGTCCAACGGCTTCTTCCTATGCAGATTTGGGAGTGCTTTTCCATATTGCAAACGGTATGTGGAAGCAATATTATAGTTCTGATAGTGCTTCTGATAGTACATGGATATTTGAGCCTAAACGCAATGTGACAGCGGAGGAGTGTACAGCCTTTTTGGTTAGGCTGCTTGAGGACTGTGATAGTAATTGGAATTTGGACAAATATTTTGATGAGGCTAAAAGACTTGATTTGGTAAAGCCTGAGGACAGCTTTTATAACACGCCAACCGCCGATTTAAGCTACAGAGATTTTTGCGAGCTTTTAAACCGAATGCTTAACAGGGGGAGATATGTTTATTTTACAACCCCTGAAATAAGATCAGTAAGCAGAAAAGGCAAAAATTATGACACGGAGGGAAAGATTACTTATTTGGAATACTTGAAATCCGTAAAAGAGGATACCAAAACCGATGAAGCAAAAAATAATGATTACCTTGAGATTGTTATTAACGGAAATTCTTTAAATGGTAAAGGGGAAATATACGGATGGGATAATAAGGCACAAAAACGGAACGGAAAGCCTTTGCTTATACCTTTATGTCCTGTTCTCATAGGGTTGGGCGCTGAAGTTGAAGTTGATGAGAACAATAATGACATAAATTTTAGTTATAATGGCAGAGAGTTTTTATGTTCTGTTGAAAAAAACGGCGCTGTTGACGGAATGATGATTTATGAAATTTCTTATAATGGAAATGAAAAGGTTTTGACACCGATTGAGTTGGATCCCAACGGTGCAATGGGTATGTATGCTGTTGGGTATTTGGATGGGATTTTTATAAGTAAAACAAATGCCGAATATTTGCTGAATAATTTGGGCTGCGAAATGAAAATAAATGATGAATTTGACAGAGTTACCATAACTTCATCAAGTATCACTGATTAATTAGACCATCGCATCTTTCGGAAAAAGTTTGCTTCAGCAAATCAGTCAGTGTTTCCATAAGAATATTTGAGGCTGAAAATTTCGCCCCTGTCAACACGCCGACGGCTTGACAGGGGTAACCCCGAGAGATGCAGCAGAATGGGGCGGCTGCGAAATATTCATTATTTTTTGCTGATTTGTTTGGTTTTAGGGGCGGAATTGATTAAAGAGGGGAGTTTTATGTTTTATCGGTTTGATTTTTTGGCATAATAAATGTAAACCTGCTGCCCTCTCCGAGCTTGCTTTCCACTGTAACCGTGCCGTTATGACGTTCCGCTATCCATTTTACCATAGAAAGACCAAGACCCATATTTCCCTTTGTTCTGGAGCTGTCCACCTGATAGAAACGCTCCCAAATTTTTTGCAAATGCTCCTTTGCAATGCCTATTCCGTCATCGGTAACAGAGAAAATTATGCTGTTATCATCTTCTTCAAGGGTAACTACGATAATTCCGCCGTCTTTTCCGTACTGATATGCGTTAGAGATCAGGTTTATAAAAAGCCTTGTTAAAAGCAGGTGGTCGGCTTTTGCGTGTATACCTGCGGGAATTGTTCGCACAAGCATTTTTGAGCCGTCATGAATTTCCTCCTGTTCATCACAAACAAATGAGAGAAGCTCGCTTATATCAACATCTTCAAAATTCAGCTTTTGAGTGTTTTTATCCATTCTCGTCATTGTGAGAAGCTCGTCAATGAGCTTTGACATTTTATCCGACTGACGTTTAATGGACTCTACGGATTCCTTTGCATCTTCCAATGTGTCGGCACAATCCAAAACATATTCGCATTGAGATGTAATTACGGCAACGGGCGTTCTCAGCTCGTGAGAGGCATCTGAAGTGAATTGCTTTTCATTTTCAAGAGTGTTTTCTATTTTGTCCAGCATTTCATCAAATGTGGCGGCAAGGCAATATATTTCGTCTTTGCCGTCGCCAAGGGCAATTCTTCGGGAAAGGTCGTTGCTTTCGCTTATATCCCTTGCGGTATTGCTTATTTTGTTTACAGGCTTAAAAGCCTGATGTAAAATCCAATATCCGCCAAGACCTGCCACAATTACCAAAATTACAATTAAAAAAAGATTGGTTTTTATAACGCTTTGGAGCATAGCGCTTTCATCGGCTATTGAAATTACTCCAACAACCCAAATTTCTCCGTTGTTCTCATTGTTTCCTTTTCTTACATAGGTTATATAATTATTTCCCTCATAGGATTTTTCCTTTAAATCAAAATCCGAAAAAGAAATTTCATCGGCAAACTCAAAGGGAATAGAGCCTGCAATTAAATTGCGGTCGGCATCAAAAACAGCCGTATGCACACCGTTATCAAAAAAACGGAACAGGGGCATTTTTCCAAAGTCCGTATGTTCACTGTTCGGAGTATGGGGCGCATTGTTTCTTCGGGGATTTTCGGAATTATCCTCAGGGGGATTTTCGGAATTATCCGCAGGGGGATTTTCCGAATTATCCTTTGGGCTTGTTGTAAGGTTATCAACGGAGCGTACAATTTTTGTTTTTGCATCGTTTATAAGCACCTTTTTGCTTACGGACATCATTGCAAAAAGGGTAATTACCGAAATCAGCGCAATAATAAGTGTATACCATATTGAAACCCTAAGTTTAATTGATAATCTTCTCATAAATCCTCCCTAAGAACATAGCCTGCTCTGCGAATTGTGTGAATTAGCTTTTTTTCGTAGGGATCGTCTATTTTTTTTCTTAAATAACGAATATATACGTCCACAACATTTGTTCCGCCGCTGTAGTCAAAATTCCAAACGTGATTTTCAATTTTTTCCCTCGACAAAACAACTCCCTTATTTCTTATAAGGTATTCAAGTATATCAAACTCCCTTGCGGATAAAACTATGTTATCGCCGCCGCGGTGTACTTGCCTTGTTGCTATATCAACGCTTAAATCCGCCGCATTGAAAATATTTGTGGCTTCGTTTGCCTGTTTTCTCAGCATTACTCTTATGCGCGCCAAAAGCTCCTCAAAAGCGAAAGGCTTTACAAGGTAATCCTCCGCGCCTGCATCAAGACCCGTAACACGATCCGTTACGCTGTCCTTTGCGGTGAGAAACAAAACAGGGGTTTTGTTTTTTCGTGACCGCATAGTCTTAACCACCTCAATGCCGTTAAGCTTTGGCATCATAACATCTAAAACAACCGCATCAAACTCTCCCGCATCCATATAATCAAGCGCTTCCTCGCCGTTATAGCAGCTATCCACGCTGTAACCCTCTTTTATAAGCCGTTTGGAAATAACACGGTTTAAATCCCGTTCATCTTCAACCACAAGTATTCTCATAAATTTCACCTCTGTTTACTATAATAGCATACTGCGCAAAAAATGTAAATACAGGGCGGCTGATCTGCCGCCCGTAAAGCCGTCCCTAAATTTATTTTGAAGTAATTTTAATTGATTTTGCGGCGCTGTCCCAGTCAACATTCATACCAAGCTGTTCGGAAATAAAGCGAACAGGTATCATGGTTGAGCCGTTTATAATTTCGGGAGCTGTTTGCAATGTTTTTTCCTCGCCGTTTACAGTGGCGGCGGTTGAATTTATTTTTAAAATTACGGTAGTACCGTCCTTTTTGGCAGTTACGGTTTGTGTATCGCCGTCCCAATCAACCTCTGCGCCCAAGGCTTCCAAAATTGAACGGAAGCCAACAAGGGTCGTTTCGTTTTTAATCAGGGGATTTGTGTCAAAGCTCAGGCTTTCACCGTCAAGAGAAACGGTTATTCCGCTGTCGTTTTGCTGAGGATTTTTATCGGTACTGCCTTGCACAATGTTGTTTTGGCTGCTAAAGCGTCCGCCGCCGCCCATCATTTGACCCTGCGCAGAACCAACGGAGGTTGTTCCCTCTGTTAATTCCGCTGTTTCCGCAAGCTCGCCGTTTACATAAATACTGTAGGTTTCTCCTGTTTTAAGGGCAGGGGAGGAGTATACAAGAGCGGAGTAGCTGCAAGCGGCGGTATGAGTCATAATTTCGTTATTATTGCTGTCCTTAACGGTTAAAGCATCTCCTGCCGAACCTTGCGTATCAAACAATACCTTTAATATATTTTGGCTTGAGCTTTGAGGAAGCTGAACCATTCCGGCGCTTGAAACCGTTATAATTTCTCCGCCTGTTACGGATATTGCGCCTGCGGCATCTAAAGGGCCGTTGCCGTTGTTTTCCGGCCCGTCAATTACAAGAGTTCCTCCTGCAATCGTAAGATTTCCGTTTGAGTCTATTCCGTCACAGCCTGTTTTAATATAAATGTTTCCGCCGTTAATTGTTATTGCGTGAGCCGCCGCTGTTTCTTCGTCTACATTGTCGAAGCCGCCGCCAAGGCCTTGACCGCCCTGCGGAGCTGCGCCGTGAGGAAGCTCGGGCGGGTTGCCCTGCGGAGGTTCGCCATCGGGAAGCTCGGGAGGATTGCCCTGCAAAGTGTCATCGTTGGAAAAATCCGGCGGATTTCCCCTTTGTATTTCACCCATTGGCATTTCGGGACGGTTGTTTTCGTTTTGCATTTGCGACGGATCTCCGCCCATACCTCTGCCGCCGCCAAAGTCCTGACCGTTTTGGGGCATATCGCCGTTCTGTGTTTGTGCGGAATTGCTGCCATTCATATTTCTGTCGAATTTTCCACGTCCTCCGCCTTGGGGCATTTCACCGCTTTGGTTTTTGTCCGAAATTCCGTTTTCTCCCTGTGCAGGTTCTCCCTGTGCAGGCTGAGCGCCTGGCTGTTCACCCTCTGTTTGGGTGTTTTCGTTTCCTGTGTTAATTCCGTCATCTGCCGCTGTAATGTTTATATCACCGCCGTTTATTATAATTGTACCCTTGCTCTCAATTCCTTCGCTTTCTTCGGATACAACATTTATTGTGCCTGCGTCTACGGTAAGAGCTTCACCTGCTTTAATGCCTTTTCCTGTTTTTGCGGTAATGTTAAATGTACCCCCTGTTATGTTTACGGCATCGTTTGCCTTTATGCCATGCTCTTGAGAGGTTATTGTAATTACGCCGTTCTCAACAGTCAAATCATCATCGCTTGCTATGCCGTGCTTATAATTTCCGTTTATTGTAAGATTTCCGCTGCCCTTAATTTCCAAATCATCATTTGAAAAAAGAGCGGCATCCGCATCATCAACAGAGTAGGTTGTGCCGTCTGCCAAATAATTATCCGTGTTTTCCGTTACGGTTATAAAGCCCTTTTCGGTATTTTCAAAAAATATTGCGGGGCCCGATGTGTTTGTAAGGGACATTCCGCTAAGCCTTAATTTAACCTTATCCTCTGTGCTTACACGTATCATTCCATCGCTTTGAGTTCCCGTTACGGTAAAATCTCCGCCCTTTGAAATTAAAATTGTATTGCCGTTTACGGTAATTCCATTGCCCGTAACCGTCATTTCATCAAGGTTTATTGTTCCCGTGTTGTTTTTCCATTCATCATTATCCGCCGCAAGGCAAAAAGCCAATGCGGAAACAACCAATGCAAGAAAAATTAATATTGAAATTAGTTTTTTCATTACTTTCATTCCTTTCTTAATCATTATCCCTCGGTGGGGGTTACTGAAAGTATTATGCTTAAATTGCCGTTTCTGCATCTTACTTCGTTTAAAAACTCCTGTTCATTTTGGTTTGGCAGCATTGAAACGGAGTATACAAGCTCAAACAAAGAGCCTAAATCTGTTGTTTTTATTTTTGTCAGCTTATAGCTTTCCGTATATTTTTCAAGCACATCGTCAAATGCGTGCTGATAGTTTAAATCCTCGGGGATCATAATTTTAAGTGTTTTTCTGATATGCTTCGGCACAAAGGCTTTTTGAGCCTCCAGTACCAAAAGCACTATACAAAGAAGAACAACGAACAATGCTCCGTAGCCGTAAAGACCGACACCGCAGGCAAGCCCTGCCGCAACGGCAAAGAAAATGAAGCCTATGTCCTTTGCATCTCCCGGGGCGCTTCTGAAACGAATTATTGAAAGAGTGCCTGCCATGCTGAACGCACGGGCAATGTTGCTGCCCACAAAGAGAATTATGACGGAAAGTATTATGGGCAGCATATTCAGGGTAATTGCCAGACTCCTTTGATAGAAGTCATCGTTTTGGGTTTTTTTATATGTGAAGGCTATTGCTCCCCCTAAAACAAGAGCAACAACCATTGTTGTTATACATTGCAGAACCGAAAGCTCCGTTGCCGTGTTTGTTAAAATGTTGTTAAATAAATTATCCATAGTCTGCCACCTCAAATTGCAATTTTCATATTGTTGTAATAGCCGTTTTCGTTTGCGGAATGTTCGTTTACGGAATGTTTAAACTCCGTTCCGTATTTTGAAAAGCTGCTGCGTTTAATGTTAAGCTGTGTAAGCATATTTGTAAGCCACAGGGGTTTTGCCGAAGATGTTTTAATTTCCATAAGATATACGTTATCATCTAAAAGCTGTTCGCCGAAGTCCCCGTCCTCCAAGGCAACGTCACACCTGCGTGAGCGTATGTTTTGGTCGAAGGAAATTCTAAGGTCGGGGTTTCCTTTTTCAAAATACGCAATTCTGTCATAGGCTAAATATACCTTTGGACTTAAATCGTAGCAGGTTAGGAAATATGAAATTTCGTTTACAACCTGAGTGTTCATATAGTCCTTATGGAGCGGAGCGATGCCTGTTTTAACAAAATCATAGGCTTCCTTTAATTTTAATGTTGTACGGCGTTTATTTACAAGTCCGTTAAACTTCTTTTTTATTTCAAGATAAACCTTTGTGCTTTCATTGGGAACGCCGTAGGCACGAAGCCTTAATTTTTCCTTATAATCCGGCTTTTCAAGGGAATGGCGGATTAAATAATCGTCCTGCGTATCAAAATAGATATTTGCGATTGTGTAGGGGCGGTGATTTTTGTTATATTTATCAAGCTCCATATATGTGTCCATTACCTTAATTACCTTTTTATATGTTTTTTCATCGAGCAAATATTTGTGTTCGTATCTGTTAAATACCTCTATTGCCATTGAAAATCAACTCCTTTGTTTTTATTTTATGCTTAAATAATACCGTGTTAATATTAAGCGAAAATTAGAGAAATGAATTTTTTTAAAAAAATTTTTACTGAGTGATTTTTATTGTTTTTCCATCGCTTTCCGCCGTAACATCTCCGTTTTTTGTTTCGTAAATTTCACTCCCCACAGCCTTTAAAACATTAATGGTTTCGGTATCCGAGGGATTTTTGTCACTACAGGTGATAACTGTGTATTTTGGCTTAACGCTTTGCACAAAGGCCTTTGTTCCTTTATTATAGTTTCCGTGATGGGGCATTTTAAGGAAGGTATGCTCTAAATCAAGCTGGGAGCCAAGCTCCGCCAACCTTTCCCTTTCCGCATCTCCCGCAAACAGAAAGCTGTTATTGCCGTGAAGTACACTTATAATCAGTGAAAAATCATTGTCGCCCTCCTCATAGTATTCTTTAAGAGGAGGATAAATGTTTAATGTTACATCATCAAGAGCAACTGTTTTATTTTCCGTAAGGGCGGTAGGTGTAATGTTTTTTTCATTTAGCGCATCTATGTAAGCGTAATATTCATCACAGCTGCCCTCATAGCTTGGGGTTATAATTTCACCCACGGAAAAGCTATCCAAAATTGCAGGTACACCCCCAACGTGATCCTTGTCAAAATGAGTTATAAAAATACAGTCAATATTTTCCGTTCCGCTGTTTTTAAGCTTTTCAACAATTTCACCGCCGTCATCGCTTTCTCCGCAGTCTATAAGAGCCGTATGATTTTGTGTTTTTAAAATAATGGCATCCGCTTTTCCTATTTTCAGTATTGAAACCGAAAAATTATCCTTTGCCGCTTGTGACGAGTCCGCATCCGTTTTAGCGGATTGACTGCCGCAGGAGCAAAGTGTTAGGCTTGAAAGCACGATACCTGCCGTAATAAGTTTTTTTATAAGCATTTTTCAACCTCCTGTGTAAATTGTTATAAGTATTATATTTTACTTTTATTAAAGAATTATTAAATGAACGGAATTTCTAAAAAAAATTTAACATTTTATGTTTTGTGATTTTGTTCAAATTTCAGAGTATAATTGCCTTAAAATTAAGGAATAGGTTAAATTTTTTGAAAAAATTTGTTATTATGGTTGACTTTATTTGTGAAAACTTATATAATTAGTTATTGAGAAATGTATATTATTGTTAATTTTTTATAAGGCGGTGGTAATTTGGGCAGGGATATTATGAGAGCTTTAACTATTTTACCGCACATTGGACTTATAATGTTTGTTCCCATATTCGGCTGCATTGTTGTCGGCAATTATTTGGACAGCCTGCTGAACACCGCACCTGTTTTTCTTGTAATATTTATTTTGATCGGTGTAGGCGCGGCGTTCAGAGGACTTTATGTGTTTTGCGCAAAAGAGGCAAAGCAGAGCGAGAAAGAGAATAAAAAGAATAAAACGTGCAATATTAAAAAAATTAAAGGGAAGAGATAAATATGTTTAATTTAAGCGACACTACAAAAAAGATGCTTACCGCTTTGCTATGCCTTTGTGTAATTGCAGGCATTTTGGGGGTTTTGGCAATAGTTTTTTTATATAAAAGCGAAAATACTTTTATATTTTCGGTAAAGTATGTTTTTGGCTTGGCTGCCGGCTATATATTTAGCTGCTTTAAAATGCTTTTGCTTGAAAAGAGCATTAAAAAAAGCGTAGATATGGAAAAAAACGATGCAAGCGCTTATGCGAGAGGGCAGTATATTTTAAGATATTTTTTAAGCTTTGCGGTGCTTGTTGTTTTGGCGCTTATTTCCCCGGTATGCTTGCTCGGAGCTGCGATAGGTATGGTTTTGGTTCAGCCTGCGGCGGCTTTTGCAGGCAGATGGATTGAGAGCAGATAAGCGCATATATGCTGATATTTTCGGCTCAGCCGATTATATATATTTTTATGAAGGGAGGGAAATATATGGACAGCGTTGGCGCTAATTTCTTTTATCGGTGTAATATTGGCGGTTTTTCTTTCAGATTTTCCGAAACAATAATAAGTACATGGATAATTATGGCTATTTTAATAGTATTAGCGATTATTGTCAGAATAAAGCTAAATAGCTTTAAGGAAGTGCCCGAAAGCGGTTTTCAAAACTTTATTGAAACAATTGTTGATACAATGGACAGCTTTGTAACCTCAAATATGGGCGAAAAGTACAAGTACTTTGGAAACTGGTTTTTCGGAGTATTTGCATTTATACTTTTATCTAACCTGAGCGGCTTATTTGCTTTGCGTCCGCCAACGGCGGATTTGGCAACAACGGCGGCTTTGGCCCTTACAACCTTTGTGCTTATACACTTTATGGGTATAGTAACAGGCAAGTTAGGTTATTTTAAGGGTTATTTAGAGCCGATCTTCATTATGTTACCCCTAAATATAGTTAGTGAAATAGCTACGCCTGTTTCGCTTTCTTTCCGTCTTTTTGGCAATATTTTGGGCGGAACAATCATTATGGGGCTTGTTTATGCCCTGCCGATTTATGTAAGAGTCGGTATTCCGGCGGCTTTGCACATTTATTTTGATGTTTTTGCCGGCTGCCTGCAAACATTTATTTTTGTTATGTTATCCATGACATTTATTCGTGACAAAATACCCGGAGATGACTAAATTATTTTATTTTTTTAAGGAGGAAATTTAATTATGGAAGGTAAAGCATTTGTATTAGGATGTTCAGCGATTGGCGCCGGCATTGCTATGATAAGCGGTATGGGCCCCGGTGTAGGACAAGGCTTTGCAGCAGGAAAGGGCGCCGAAGCTGTAGGACGCCAGCCTGAAGCAAGAGGAGCAATTATGTCTACCATGATTTTAGGGCAGGCTGTTGCGGAAACAACAGGTATTTACGGTCTTGTTGTCGCTCTTATTCTTTTAATGGCTAATCCGCTTGTGGGAAAGCTTGATTAATTTCTATGAGAATAGTCAGTAACGCTGAAAGGAGGTTTTAAACCTTGTACAGTTATTTTCTTACTATCGACAGCTTTATTCTCACCCTTGATAAGGATTTAATTACAGAAATTGTATTTCAGCTTATAAATACGGGTATTTTATGCGCCGTTTTAGGATGGCTGCTTTATAAGCCTGTTTTAAAGTTTATGAATGCAAGAAAAGAGCGTATTGCAACGGATATTTCCGAAGGGAAAAAAGCCCGCAAATCCGCCGAGGAGGTTTTGGCGGAATATAAGGCGAGGCTTGCCGAGCTTGAAGCCAAAAAGGCTGAAATTCTTGAAACGGCACAGCTTGAGGCAAAGGCAAACAGAACCGAAATTATTGCTCAGGCAAACAAAGAGGCTGAGAGCATTAAGGCAAGAGCCGAGCTTCAAATGCTGAGAGAGCAGGAAAGAGCAAAGGATGAAATGAGATTTCAGATTATTCAGGTTTCATCGCTTATTGCAAGCCGTTTTGTTAAGGAATCACTTAGTCAGACGGGGCAGAATGAGATTGTGGAAGATGTTATTAAGGGTTTAGGTGATGTTAAATGGCAAAGTTAGCATCGAGATATGCCACTGCCCTTTATGAGCTTGCCAAGGAAAAAAACGCAACCGAAGCCTATCTTGAGCAGGTTAGCGTTTTAAACGAGGCTGTTTGTAAGGACAGTGAAATTATGGAGTTTATTAACAACCCCAATATGGCATCCGAAGAAAAATTTTCATTATTTGAAAAAGTATTTAAAGGGAATATTGACGATGATATTATCGGTCTTATTTCCGTAATATTTTCCAAGAACAGACAAAAAGAGCTGCCTTTGATTTTTAACACCTTTACCGATATGGTTAAAGAAAGCCATGGCATTGTTGTTGCTTATGTGGAAAGCGCCATTCGGCTTAATGAAAAGCAGCTTGAAGAAATTAAACATAAGCTTGCCGATAATTTAGGCAAGCAGATAGTTATTAAAGCAAGGGTTGATGAAAGTCTTATAGGCGGCTTAAAAATTTCCGTTGACGGACACGTTATTGACGGATCAATTAAGAAAAGCATTGAAAATCTTAAAAAATTCTTGCTTAAAAACAAACTTGCGTAAAGGAGTGTTGACCCGCTATGAATCTTAGACCGGAAGAAATCAGTTCCGTAATTAAGCAACAGGTTATGAGCTATAAAAACAAGCTCAATGTGTCTGAGGTGGGTACGGTTATACAGGTAGGTGACGGTATTGCCAGAGTTTACGGACTTAAAAATGCCATGGCAGGAGAGCTTTTGGAATTTAACGGAGGCGTGGTAGGTATCGCACAAAACTTGGAGGAGGACAACATCGGCTGTGTGCTTTTAGGCTCTGACGAGGGAATTAAAGAGGGCGACCCTGTTAAGCTTACGGGGAAGGTTGCGTCTGTTCCCGTGGGATATTCCCTTATAGGCAGAGTAGTTAACGCCATAGGGCAGCCTATAGACGGCTTAGGGCCTATTCAAACAAAAAACACAAGACCTATTGAAAGAGTTGCTCCCGGAGTTATTACCAGAAAATCTGTAGACGTACCTTTGCAGACAGGGATAAAGTCTATAGACGCCATGGTGCCTATAGGAAGAGGACAGAGAGAGCTTGTTATAGGCGACAGGCAGACAGGTAAAACTGCCATTTGTATAGACACAATTATTAATCAAAAGGGCAAGGACTGCATTTGCGTATATGTTGCCATTGGTCAAAAGGCATCTACCGTTGCAAGAATTGTTAAAACATTGAGAGATACGGGAGCTATGGACTACTCTCTTGTAGTTGCGGCTACCGCATCGGATAGTGCGCCTTTGCAATATATAGCGCCCTATGCAGGTGTTGCTATGGCAGAGGAATTTATGGAAAAGGGTAAAGATGTGCTTATTGTTTATGACGATCTTTCAAAGCACGCCGTTGCTTACAGGGCAATGTCGCTTTTGCTTAAAAGACCGCCGGGACGTGAGGCATACCCCGGAGATGTATTCTATCTTCATTCAAGGCTTTTGGAGCGTTCCGCAAGGCTTAATGAAAACTATGGCGGAGGCTCAATAACCGCTTTGCCCATTATTGAAACGCAGGCAGGCGACGTTTCCGCATATATTCCCACAAACGTAATATCCATTACAGACGGACAGATATTTTTGGAAACGGAGCTTTTCAACTCAGGTATGCGCCCTGCCATTAACGCAGGCTTGTCCGTATCCCGTGTTGGCGGCTCTGCGCAAATAAAGGCAATGAAGAAAATTGCGGGGCCTATAAGAATTGAGCTTGCCCAATACAGAGAGCTTGAGAGCTTTTCTCAATTCGGCTCGGATTTGGACAAGGATACTCTCGACAGACTTAACCACGGAAAGAGAATAATGGAAATTCTTAAACAGCCTCAATACAAAACAATGGAGGTTGAAAAGGAAGTTGTAATTTTATATGCCGTAACAAACAAATATCTTGACGATATTCCCGTTGAAAGGATTGCCGAGTTTGAAGAGCGTTTTCTTAAATATGTCGGGACGGAATATAACGGAATTTACAAGGGTATAAGAAATGACAAAATTATTTCCGAGGAAAATGAGAAGCTGCTTAAAAAAGCGCTTGAAAAGTTTAAAGCGAGATTTTAACGGGAGGGTGATATTATGGCATCAATGCGTGACATAAAGCGTAGGATAAAAAGTGTCAACAGCACCCGTCAGATAACAAAGGCTATGAACCTTGTGGCAAGCTCCAAGCTTAGCAAGGCAAAGCAACGGCTTGAAAGCATTAAACCCTTTGCGGAGGAAACAAGAAAGGTTATTGCGGAAATTGGTGGAGCTGCGGGAGGAATTGAGCATCATCTTTTTGGCAGAGAGCCTAACGGAAATAAAGCGCTTGTTATTGTAATAAGCGGAGATAAGGGTCTTTGCGGCGGATATAACTTCGCTGTGTGCAAGGAGGCCTGTACCGTAAGCGAGGGCAAGGACGTTAAGCTTATAACAGTAGGCAGCAAGGGCAGGGAATATTTTAAAAGAAGAAATTATGCGCTTGACCGCAGTGTTGTGGGTATTTCCGAAAGGTTTAGCTACAGCGATGCGGAGGCAATAGGAGCAAGAGCGTTAAAGCTTTATAATGAAAATGAAGTAAATGCGGTTTATATTGTTTACACAAGGTTTATTTCTTCCATAAGCTCTGTGCCAAAGGCTGAAAGGCTTTTGCCTGTAAATCCCGATGAATTTAATACGGGAGAAAAATCATCTTCCGTTACGTTATATGAACCCTCCGAGGAGGAAGTGCTTGATTATGTTGTTCCGCGCTATGTAAATACGGTAATTTACGGCGCGCTTGTAGAGTCATCCGTTTGCGAGTTAGGCGCAAGAATGACCGCTATGGACGCCGCAACTGATAATGCCGAGGAAATGCTCGACAGCCTTAATCTGCTTTACAACAGAGTGCGTCAGGGCGCTATTACTCAGGAAATTACCGAAATTGTCAGCGGAAGCAACGCTTTAGAATAAAAACAAAGGAGTGAAAACATTGGCTGAAAAAAATATCGGCAAGGTAATACAAATTATCGGCGCCGTTTTGGACATAAAGTTTCAGGCAGGATGTTTACCGGCTCTTAACAACGCTATAGAGATTGATAATAACGGTACAAAGATTGTTGCGGAGGTTGCTCAGCACCTTGGCGATGATGTGGTTAAGTGTATCGCTATGAGTTCAACAGACGGTCTTGTAAGAGGGGTGGACGCTGTAGATACAGGCTCCCCGATTAAGGTGCCTGTTGGGCCTAAAACCTTGGGGCGTATGTTTAATGTAATCGGTGAGCCTATTGACAATAAGCCTGCGCCTGAGGGAGTGGAAAAGTGGTCTATTCACAGAGAAGCGCCAAGCTTTGCGGATCAAACAACATCTGCGG
>CAYMAA010000036.1:0-15855 GCA_964388305.1 uncultured Lachnospiraceae bacterium
CTGGGTGGAAACAGCCTGCATTTTCACATCTACACTTGTAGACAGAATTGTTACAGGCTATCCCCGTGACGAGGTTGAGGAATTAAAGGCAGAGTTTGGTTATGAGGACAATGCCATTGATACCTCCGAAATTTTCCACACATGGGTTATTGAGGGGCCGGCAGAGCTTGCGGAAGAGCTGCCTTTCGACAAGATCGGACTTCATGTAATATTCACTCCTGATGTTAAGCCATATAAAAAGAGAAAGGTGCGTATTCTTAACGGCGCGCACACCTGCTCCGTACTCGGCGCTTATCTTGCAGGGCATACTTATGTCGGTGAAATGATGTCTGACAAGCTCTTCTATAAATATCTTGAAGACGCTCTTAACAATGAGGTTATGCCTGCCCTTACTGATTTGGACTACTCAGACCTTAAATCCTTTGCGGACGCTGTGTTCGACAGATTTCAAAATCCATACATCAAGCATAAAATTCTTGACATTTCTCTTAACTCCACAGCTAAGTTTCTTGCAAGAGTTATGCCTACAATTAAGGAATATCTTGCGCTTAAAGGGGAGCTTCCGAAAATCCTTACCTTTTCATTTGCCGCTTATGTAGCTTTCTATAACGGAACGGAAATTAAGGACGGAGCTTTAATCGGTCATCGCAACGGAAATGAAGAGTATCCTATTAAGGACGATGCAGCCGTACTTGAATTTTATGCAAAGGTTAATTCCGAAAACGACAAAACCACCAAAGAGGGCGCCGAGGCTGTTATTAAGGCAGTTGCAGGCAACACAGCCTTCTGGGGTGAAGATCTTAATAAAATTAAAGGATTTACCGCCGCAACGGCAGATTATCTTTACAGACTTTCCACAGAGGACGTAAAAGAAGTTATTAAAAGTGTTGTAGGATAATATAATACAGTCGGAAATGCCGATAATGCTGTCGGCATTTCCTTATATAATATAAGGGAGTATAAAAATGGAAAAATATATCAAACTTAATGACAACGATAACGTAGTGGTTGCCATTGCGGATATTTCCAAGGGCGAAGTAATTTACGGCGTTACTGCCGCAGAGGACATTGTGAGAGGTCACAAAATGGCAATCTGCGATATAGCCGAAAATGAAAACGTAATTAAATACGGATACCCCATAGGTCATGCAACCACCCCTATTTCTAAGGGACAATGGGTACATTCCCACAATATTAAAACAAATTTAAGCTCTACACTGGAATACACATACACACCACATCTCAAGGATATACCCGTAACCCGTAAGGAAACATTTATGGGTTATGTGCGTAAAAACGGCGATGTTGGTATAAGAAACGAAATTTGGGTAGTTAATACAGTAGGCTGCGTAAACGGCGTTTCCAATGCAATAGTGGCAGAGGCAAACAAGCGTTTTGCAGGCATGACGGACGGCATTTTTAATTTTGTTCACCCTTACGGCTGTTCACAGTTGGGTGACGACCACGAAAATACTCAGAAAATTTTAAAGGGAATGGTAAACCACCCCAATGCGGCAGGCGTACTTGTTTTGAGCCTTGGCTGCGAAAACAACAACCTTGTGGAGTTTAAGCGTGTTTTGGGTGACTGGGACGATGAAAGAGTTAAATTCTGCATTTGTCAGGAATGCTCCGATGAAATTGAGGATGCGGTAAATATGATTGGCGAGCTTGTGGAATATGCCAAACAGTTTAAGCGTGAGGAGGTACCTGCCTCCAAGCTTGTAATCGGTCTTAAATGCGGCGGCTCAGACGGTCTTTCGGGCATTACCGCCAACCCTCTTATCGGCAGAATTTCCGATATAATGGTTGCCAACGGCGGAAAAACAGTCCTTTCTGAGGTTCCCGAAATGTTCGGTGCGGAAACAATTCTTATGAACCGTTGTCAAACAAAGGAGCTTTTCGACAAAACTGTATCTCTTGTAAATAATTTTAAGGAATACTTTTTAAGCCACGGTCAGCCTGTTGGAGAAAACCCCTCACCCGGCAACAAAAAGGGAGGAATTACCACCCTTGAGGATAAATCCTTAGGCTGTACTCAAAAAGGCGGCACATCCAATGTTCAGGGAGTGCTTACCTATGGCGAGAAAGCGACAGCTCAGGGGTTAAGCCTTCTTCAAGGCCCGGGTAATGACCTTGTCGCAATTACGGGAATGATGGCAAGCGGCTGCCACGTTATACTTTTCTCAACAGGAAGAGGAACACCGGCAGGCTCGCCTGTGCCTACAATTAAAATCGCCACAAACTCCGACCTTGCAGGCAGAAAACCCAACTGGATAGACTGGAATGCGGGACGTTTGGTTGAGGATAAGGAAATGGACTCATATGCCGAGGAATTTTTCAAGTTTATTTTGGACGTTGCCTCGGGCAGAAAACAAACTAAAAACGAAATTAACGGATACAGGGAAATTGCCATTTTCAAAAATGGTGTTACATTATAAACAACATATTAATAAAGGAGGCTGATAATATGGGCTTTATTGATGAAAACTTTTTATTAAAAACGGAAACAGCGAAAAAACTATTTAACGACTATGCAAAGGCAGAACCTATTTTTGACTTCCATTGTCACTTAAATCCACAGGAAATTTACGAGAACAAGAAATATAAATCCATAACAGAGGTTTGGCTTGGCGGCGACCACTATAAATGGCGCGCAATGCGTTCCTGCGGTGTTCCCGAAGAATATATTACGGGAAAAACAACTTCCGACTTTGAAAAGTTTGAAAAATGGGCAGAAACTCTCCAGTATGCAATAGGCAACCCTCTTTATCACTGGACTCATTTGGAGCTTCAGCGTTTCTTTGGCATTTATAAACCCCTTACAAAGGAAAGCGCAAAGGAAATTTTTGACGAATGTAACGCAAAGCTTGCAACAGATGATTTTACCTGCCGCCGTTTGGTGGAGCGTTCCAATGTTGCCATTGTAAACACAACAGACGATCCTGCTGACGATCTTAAATATCATCAGCTTATTAAGGACGATAAAACAATGAAGTTTAAGGTGTTCCCTGCATTCCGCCCCGATAAGGCTCTTAACCTGACGGCAGAAATTTTCCCTCAGTACATTATTGATTTGGGAAAGACTGAAAATACGGAAATTAAAACCTTTGCCGACCTTAAAACGGTTTTGGGCAAAAGGCTTGACTTCTTTGTATCTATGGGTTGTACGGCATCTGACCACGCTTTCACCTATGTTCCCTGCGTAAGAGCAACCGAAAAAGAGCTTGATGCAATTTTGGCAAAGGCTGCAAAGGGCGAAAAGGTTACAAAGGAAGAGGCTGACAAGTACAGAACAGAGTTAATGGTATTTCTCGGTGCAGAATATGCAAAAAACAATATGGCTATGGAAATACACATGAACATTAAGAGAGATAACAATACCTATATGTTTAAGAAAATGGGCCCCGATACAGGCTTTGACTGTATTTCGGACTGGTCAAGCGCTGAGGGATTAACAAATCTTCTCGATCTCCTCAATGCTGACGGAAACCTGCCAAAAACAATCCTTTTTGCAGGCAATCCTGCGGACAATCAGGTAATAGGCACAATTTTAGGCTGCTTCCAGTCATCGGATGCCGCATCTAAAATTCAGTTTGGCACAGCTTGGTGGTTTAACGACAATATCGACGGTATGGAGGCTCAAATTAAGTGCTTGGGCAACTTAGGCGTTTTGGGTAAGTTTATAGGAATGTTGACGGACAGCCGTTCCTTCCTTTCATACCCACGTCATGAATACTTCCGCCGTATTCTCTGCAACATTTTCGGTCAGTGGATTGAGGACGGCTGGTATGCAAATGATATTGAATTTGCCGGAAAAATGGTTAAGGATATCTGCTATAGCAACGCCTTTAACTATTTTCAGCCTAAAATGTAACAAATAATACAACGGCGGCGCTTTTAAAAAGCACCGCCGTTTACATATTATACTATAAAACATTTCAAGCTCAAAATTACATAGAAAAAATTTACAAAAAGCGGTTGTAATTTTGGGTCAGGTATGTTATAATTTACTTAACAAAAGCTAATACAGGCTGCTGTGCTTGTAAGGCTTAATTTTTAAGAATTTAAGGAGGATTTTTTTAATGGCTAAAGTTGTTACTATGGGTGAAATTATGTTAAGGCTTTCCACACCCGGAAACCAAAAGTTTATTCAGGCAACTCAGTTTGATATTAACTACGGCGGCGGCGAGGCTAATGTTGCTGTTTCTCTTGCAAATTACGGTCATGATGCTGAATTTGTTACTGCTGTGCCGGATAACCCAATCGGCGCTTGTGCGGTTGCTGCGCTTAACAAATACGGTGTTTGCACAAAGCATATTGCTAAAATTGGCGACAGGCTTGGTATTTATTACCTTGAAACAGGCGCTTCCATGAGAGCATCTAACGTAGTTTACGACAGAGCTAACTCTTCAATCGCAACCGCTCCCGCATCAGCTTTCGATTTTGACGCTATTTTTGACGGAGCTGACTGGTTCCACTTTACAGGTATTACACCTGCTGTTTCCGACCTTGCCGCTGAGGTAACAGAGGCCGCTTTAAAGGCCGCAAAGGCAAAGGGCGTTACAGTAAGCTGCGACCTTAACTTCCGTAAAAAATTATGGTCATCAGAAAAGGCTCAAAAGGTTATGACAAACCTTATGCAGTATGTTGATGTTTGTATCGGCAACGAAGAGGACGCTGAAAAGGTTCTTGGCTTTAAACCCGGCAATACGGACGTTACAAGCGGTGAGCTTGAACTTCAGGGCTATGTAGACATTTTCAATCAAATGGCTGATAAATTCGGTTTCAAGTACATAATTTCTTCACTTCGTGAGAGCTACTCAGCATCCAACAACGGCTGGTCAGCTTGCATTATGGACGGAAAGACAAGAGAATTTTATCATTCAAGAAAGTACACAATTAATCCTATTGTAGACAGAGTTGGCGGCGGCGACTCATTTGCGGGCGGTCTTATCTGCGGTCTTGTAGACGGCAAGAATATGAAAGATGCTCTTGAATTTGCAGTAGCTGCATCGGCTCTCAAGCATACGATCCCCGGTGACTTTAACCTTGTTACAAGAGCAGATGTTGATACTCTTGCAGGCGGCGACGGTTCGGGACGTGTTCAGAGATAATTAAGGAATAACTGATGGATCAGCATTTCCTTAACATTGTACCAATAATGTAAACTTAGGGGTGTTTATGTGCGTAAACACCCCATTTTAAAAATTTTTGGAGGCATTTTAAAAATGAATTTAGAAACAAGATATTCAAACCATTTTGATGATGTTAAGCACTATACAACTCAGCAGTTAAGGGATCATTTTCTTGTGGAGAACGTATTTGTACCGGGAGAGATTAAGCTTGTTTACAGCCATAACGACAGAATTATATTTGGCGGTGTAACACCTACAACAGCTCCCCTTAAATTAGAGGGCAGCAAGGAGCTTGCGGCAGAATACTTTTTGCAGAGAAGAGAGCTTGGCGCTATCAATATTGGCGGTGACGGCTATGTTGTTGTAGACGGCAATGAATATGCCGTTAATAACGGTGATGCAATTTATGTTGGTATGGGCGTAAAAGAGATTGAGTTTAAGGCAAAGGATGCTGCCAATCCGCCAAAGTATTATGTAAACTCAGGCACGGCGCACAAGGCATATCCCACTGTTTTAATTTCTTACGAAGATGCCAATCATAAGCCTTTAGGCTCTCTTGAGGACTGCAATAAAAGAACAATTAACCAGTATATCCATGATGAGGTTTTTGCCCGTCTTTCCGCAAGAGATGGCGTAGAGTACGGCAGCTGTCAGCTTGCAATGGGTCTTACAAAGCTGGACCCCGGCTCTAACTGGAACACAATGCCATGCCATACTCACGAAAGAAGAATGGAGGTTTATCTCTATTTTGATATTCAGGGTGACAATGTTGTATTCCACATGATGGGCAAGCCAGACGAAACAAGGCACATTGTTATGAGAAATGAAAGCGCGGTAATTTCACCAAGCTGGTCAATTCATTCAGGTGTAGGCACAAAGGCTTATACATTCATTTGGGGAATGGTTGGCGAAAATAAAGACTATGACGATCAGGACTTTTTAAAAACTTCCGACTTAAAATAATTCTTAATAATCAAAACCGCCGATTACAAACCGGCGGTTTATTATATTGTAAGAAACCGCTGATTAATCAGTGCTTTCTTAACAGTTTTCCTTTAATATTTTCATCTGCCCAATGAATATAGTCCATAATAGCCTCCTCTACGGAAAGCTTCGGCTCCCAAAGTATTGCGCGCTTTGCAAGATTTATATTTGCGTATGCCCCTCCAATATCTCCCGGGCGGCGAGGGCCTTCAACAATAGGTATTTTTTCTCCCGTAACATTTTCAAAGGCATAAATAAACTCTCTTACGGTTATATCTACCCCCGAGCCAATGTTAAGAGCAATAAAACCGGGGTCATAAGGACTGTTTTTGCTGGCGAAGGCTCTATCAAAGTTTTCAATAGCTTTAATGTTTGCCTGCGCCACATCTGCGGCATGAATATAATCTCTTATACATGTATGATCCCTTGTTAAGTAGTCATTGCCGGCAAGTACAAAGCTCGGCTTAACGCCGATTAAAACATTGTACAATGAATATAGTATTTGTGAGGTGTGGTTTTGAGGGCCTGTCCTCCCCTTTGGGTCTGCGCCGATAGGGTTAAAATACCTTAGAACAATGCACTTAAAATCGTAGGCATTACAAAAATCCCTCAAAATCAGTTCCGTTAAATATTTGGTACGGGTAAAAGGACTTCTCGGCTTTATAGGAGAAAGCTCCGTAGCCATATAGCCGGGTAGATCGTCATAAATACCTGCGGTTGAGGAAAAAATAAGCTTTTTACAGCCAAGTCCGCAAAGATTGTGGAAAAGCTCCATGGATTTTACCACATTAAGTGAATAAAACTCATAAGGGTGTGAAATAGACATTTCCACGGATGATTTTTCCGCACAATGCACGGTAATTTCTATATCCGGATTTTCTTCAAATATTCTATTAAGCAGCATTTTATTGGCACAGTCGCCCAAATAAAATCTGCAATTTGGCAAAGAGCTTTCCGCCTCAAAAGGCTGTGAGTCCAAAATAACAGTATCCATACCCGCTTCAGCAAGGGCAAAACAAATCATAGAGCCTAAAAAGCCGGAGCCTCCCGTTACCAATATTTTCATAAAATCCACTTCTTTCTTAATAATATAAATTTATTATACACAAATTTCCAATTATTTTCAATATTATATGTGTATAATAATTTCATAAAAAATTGACAAAATTTATGCGTTTATACAAATATTTTAAGAAAACAGCCTGCGAATGTTATAATTAATACTCTTATAACAATGCTCCGAAAACTCCAAAACGGCACAGTACTTATCCGCAGCCGAAACAACATACGCTTCCTTATGATGTAAAAAATGCTTGGAAATAGGCCACATATGGTTAGCAATAGCGTCCCTTTCTATAGGGTTAAGATCCGTAACCGATTGCGCATTTTTAAGCGCCTCCTTGGGATGGCGGAAAATATGACTTTCGCCTGTACGGTCAATGTGCCTGTCGTAAAGATACAAATCGTGCAAAATTCCGGCTCTTGCGGCTGAACGATAGTCCCACCCTAATTTACGGGAAATTAAAAAGCTGTAATATGAAACATTCAGACTGTGCTGTAAACGTGTAGTTCCTATATGCTGACTAAAATCATCAAGCCTTTTAACATTTTCATCTTCTAACAAATCGCCCACGCAATTCATATAAACACCGGCACGCTTACAGCTTTTACTGTAAATATCAGTTTTTGAACCAATAGCTTTATTTATCATAAATTTCAGCTCCCAATATTTTCTTCAGTGTTATTTTCTGAGTTCAGGTCAACGGTTTCAATTTTGTATTCTTCTATGTTTCTGTCCATATTAGGCAAATATTTTCTGAAAACTCTCATTATAAAAAATGAGCTAAAGTAGGCATAAAGCCCCGGAAGTACCAATACGGGCAGAATAAATTTAAGTATAAGCCAAACGGAAAGCACAAAAAACACAATACAGGTTATGGTTGTGGAAATGTGCCTGTTTGCAAAATAAAAAGCATTTTTAACGTATTGGAACGGTTTTAAGTCAAATCTTGCAATTACAGGAAACAGAAAAACACAAATACCGACAAGCTCGGCAAAAACAACTATTTGCAAAACAAGCATAATATCGTTGCGTTGTGCCGTATGGTTAAAGTAGTAGTAATTAAAAAATAACAAGCCTGTAATTATAAGTATAAGTATAAAATAAAATGTGGATTTAAAAAAATTTTGCTTAAAACTTTTAAAAAAATCCTTTGAAACATAACCCTCCATATCGGAAACCTGCCTTGTGGTAACATAATAGAGAGCTGTTGTTGCCGCGCCCATTGTAAATATGGGTATGGAGCAAACCGCCCACAAAATAGACAAAGTAACCCAATCCGCAAAAAGTGTGCCATATTTAAACAACGGCCCGTCCAGGCTGAAAAAATCTCCAAACTTCATATCCATGCCTCACTTTCAAAAACATACCTCTATTTTAATATTATATAACAAACCATAGTTTTTTTCAATACAAATTTTTATTATTGGACTTATGTGTCAAAATAAAAAGGCTCGTAACAACGATACGCTTAAAACAAACCTACCGATGCAACGAACCGCCTGAATAATTAACTTATAAAACCTTATCAAGAAAAGACTTTGTCCTCTCGTTTTGAGGACTTCCAAAAACCTGTTCGGGCGTACCCTGTTCAACTATGTAACCGCCGTCAAGAAAAAGCACTCTGTCCGCAACCTCTCTTGCAAAACCCATCTCGTGAGTTACAACAATCATTGTCATACCATCTCTTGCAAGCTCTTTCATA
Organism: uncultured Lachnospiraceae bacterium; assembly: GCA_964388305.1. GTDB lineage: Bacteria > Bacillota > Clostridia > Lachnospirales > CAG-274 > JAJQCI01. Next base: position 8,885 of record CAYMAA010000036.1, read on the forward strand.
ACGTCCAAAACCTCCCCTACCATTTCGGGGTCAAGAGCGGAGGTCGGCTCATCAAAAAGCATAATGTCAGGCTCCATACAAAGCGCGCGGGCAATGGCAACACGCTGCTGCTGCCCTCCCGAAAGGCTTGCGGGGCTCTGATCCCACTTATCGGCAAGCCCAACCCTTGTTAAAAGCTCCATAGCCTTAGCCTTAGCGTCCTCTTTTGTCATTTTCTTTCTGTCCACGGGAGCAAGAGTAATATTTTTAATAACACTTAAATGCGGAAAAAGATTAAACTGCTGAAAAACCATACCCACATTTTCTCTCGCTTTGTTAATATCTATATTTTTGTCCGTAAGAACATTTCCATCCACAACAATTTCACCCTCTGTTGCGGACTCCAAATAATTTATGCACCTGAGAAGCGTGCTTTTACCCGAGCCTGACGGCCCAATCAGGCAAACAACCTCCCCTTCTTCAACATTCAAATCAATTCCTTTAAGCACTTCATTTTTGCCAAAATATTTTTTGAGGCCTTTAATTTCTACCTTCGCCATTAGGAAAGCCTCCTTTCAATATATCTTGAAATTTTTGTAAGTATAAATATCATTATAAAATAGTATACGCCGACAATTAAATATATTTCCGCCGAACGGAAGTTTCTGGAAACAATTTGCTTGCCCTGCCACATAAGCTCCGCAAGGCCTATTGTGGATATAATGGAAGTATCTTTAAGACAAATAATAAACTGATTAACAACAGACGGTATGGATATTTTAAGCGCCTGCGGAAGAATAACCTTTGCCATTGCGTGAGAATAAGACATTCCAAGACTTCTTGCCGCTTCCATCTGCCCCTTGCTTACTGCCTGAATACCACCTCTGAAAATTTCCGACAAATATGCACCTGAGTTTAATGTAAGGGATATAACGCCTGCCGCATAAGCCGATAGCCTGAAACCCGCAAGGGGATCTATACCAATGCTTTTGCCAAACATTTGAACAAAACCGGGAAAGCTGAAGTAAATAAAAAATACCTGTACCAGAATAGGCGTTCCTCTTATTACCGAAATATAAAACCCGGATATGTATTTTAGGTATTTATTCATACCAAACAAACAGCTTATAAGTCCGACTATCGTTGCGAGAATTAAAGAAAATACTGTAAGCTTTAAGGTAAGCAATGCACCCTCGGTAAGCAACGGAAGTGATTGTATGAGCAAATCAATAAAGCTCTTCATACTCATACTCCTTTCTTAATTAAAAACCATAAAAACGCTTTCGTAATATCAATCGTAAGAATGACAAAGCGAAAGCGTTAAAATCAAATATATAAAATTTTATGCAATGCCAAAATTACTCTGCTGAAATGTAGTTATTTAAAATTTCATCGTATGTTCCGTTTGCTTTAATATTCGCAAAGCCTTTATTAAACATTTCAAGAAGCTCAGCATTTTCTCCCTTTGCTACAGCAAAGCCATAGCTGGAACCCTGCTCTTTATCCGTAACAAGCTTAAATGGAAGACTGCCCTCTTTAATAGCATAGCCAAGTACAGGATAATCATCAAAGCAAGCTACAGAGTTGCCTGTTATAACCTCCTGATACATAAGGTCGGAGGTATCGAAGGTTGTTGTTGTAAATCCGTACTCATCTTTAATGCTTTCAGCAAATGACGCGCCTTCGGTACCCTGCTTAACAGCAACATTTTTACCTTCAAGATCAGCATAGCCTGTAATTTCGGAATCCTCCGGAACAGCCATAACTACGCCTGAGTCAAAATACGGATCGGAAAAATCGAACTTTTCTTTTCTTTCATCGGTAATACTCATACCTGCAATAACACCGTCAACCTGCTTTGCGCCAAGTGCGTTTACGGCAGCATCAAAGCCCATTGCGTTTACCTGATATTCAAAGCCCTGATCCTCAGCAACAGCCGCAAGAATATCCATATCAATACCAACCTGCTTGCCCGACTCGTCTGTATATTCAAACGGAGCAAAGGTAGTATCTGTACCGATTACATAAACCTTACCGCTGTTTTCGGAGCCTGCCGAAGCGGCAGCCTCTGTAGTGTTTTCTCCCGCAGCGGAATTGTCAGCGTTTCCTCCGCAGCCTGCAAAACCAAGAGCCATACAGCCTGCAAGCAATGCACACATAAATTTCTTCATAATAATAGTTCCTCCTTACATTTTTAAGTGTTGTTTTCAAATATACTTCTTTATTATAACACAAATAAGCGCTCAAAGCAATAGTTTTTGAATATTTTTTCAAAAACTTTTATGAGTATTTTGTAAGAAGTATATTTAAGCGGTTTGCGTTGTTCTGGCAATCCGTCATCATCTCCGTAAAGGCATCTCTTAAAGACCATGTTAAAAAGTCAAAAATAAGTCCGCGATAGGTTTCCGCATCTTCCAGCTCCTTTATGGCAAAGCTGCGGAATTGGGCGGCAGGTACTGCGTCTGCCCCTTCCTTTGCCGCGCCTGCGGCGCTTTCCGTACGTTTTTCTCCCGTTAAGCGGTACAGCATTTCATTAAGCATTTGAATATGCTTTCGCTTTGTTAGAATAATATCGGTTAAAAGCTGTCTGTCCTCCTCATCTATCAGCGTATTAAGCGTTTGTGTAAGGCGGGTTACGCTTTCTTCAACCTTGGTTATCTGCACTTTTATAAGATTTAAAATTTCCGGATTTATATTTGTCTGTGCCATAGTTCTCTCCCAATTATTATTAATAGTATATAATATTATAATCCGTGCAAAAAAATACCTCGGCTTTAATTTGCAAAGCCGAGGAAATATTATATTTGTTATTTTGCTTTAAGCTCATCAAACGTATCCGTAATGGATTTTTCCGGAGCAGGCGTTAAAAGACTTACAATAATAAGGAAGAAAGAAGCAACCAAAAATGCCGGAAGAAGCTCATAAACATCTAAAACTGTACCTGCGAATTTAACTCTTACAATAAATTTATAAAAGAATACGAATATACCGCCGGAAATCATACCTGCAAGAACACCGTATTTATTCGCCCTACGCCAGAAGAGAGCCGCAAACATTACCGGAGCAAAGGTTGCCCCAAAGCCGCCCCATGCGAAGGACACAATATCAAAAACCTTGCTCTCTTTATTAAGCGCAATTATAACACCCAAAAGGGATATAACAGCAACCGTAACACGGGCAACTATCATCGTTGTTTTGTCGGAAATTTTTATTCCGAATGTTTCTTTAAGCATATTTTCGGAAACCGAAGATGAAGCCGCCAAAAGCTGAGAGTCCGCCGTGGACATTGTGCAGGCAAAAATTCCGGCGAGAATAACTCCTGCGGCTATAATTGCCAAAACACCGTGTTCTTTAAGAATATTTGAAATGTAAATAAGTATTCTTTCGGAGTCGAAGTCGCTTCCTGCGGCAACAATGCCCTTTGTTACCATACAGTAGCCTACAACACCTATAAATATTGCAACTGCCATGGAAATGAACACCCAAACGGTAGCAATTCTTCTTGAGGTTTTAATCTTTTTGGGGTCTTCTATTGCCATAAAGCGGAGAAGGATGTGGGGCATACCGAAATAACCCAAACCCCAAGCCAAAAGAGAAACCTTTGAAAGAGGAGGATAGCTTATTGAAAGCATTGCCACATTCTGATTGGAGTTTGCCGCATTTATAACCTCGTTTAAGCCGCCAACCTTGCTTATGCCGAAGAAGAGAACGATTATAAGAGCTATCGTCATAAAAATGCTTTGAATAAGGTCTGTTGTAGATGCGGCAAGAAAACCGCCAAGCATTGTATATACAAAAATTATAATAGCGCTTACTATCATTGCAGGCACATAATCCACACCGAAAAGGCTTGCAAAAAGCTTGCCGCAGGCGGAAAACCCGGAGGCGGTGTAAGGAACAAAAAATACCACTATAATCAATGCGGCTATAAATACTATTAATTTTGAATTGAAACGCTTTGAAAAGAAATCGGGAACGGTAATTGCGCCTATTCTTTCACTGTAATGACGTAAACGTGCCGCCACTATAAGCCAGTTAAAGTATGTACCTATACCTAAACCAAGCGCTGTCCAAAAAGGCTCGGCAATACCGCTTGCAAGCGCAAGACCGGGCAAACCCATAAGCAGCCAGCCGGACATATCCGAGGCCTCCGCACTCATGGCAGTTACCAACGGGCCCAGCTTTCTTCCTCCCAAATAAAAATCGCTTGCGGATTTATTCTTTTTGGAAAACATACCACCCACAACTATCATTAAGGCAAGATATGCTAAAATTATTATAATAACACCTATTGTTGATGATGACATAGTGTACCTCCTTACAAGTTATATTATGTCGCATTATTTTACATACATTTAGTTTAGTATATCATAATATTGATGACGGGTCAAACAAAATTATTAAAAATTATTAATTTTTCAGTTTGAGTAAATTTTTTTATTTTTATTTGAAGTATTGTAAATTTTGTGTTATAATTAAACTGAAATATTGTGACAGATAAGAGGGTGGAAGCTGTGGCATCTTATTTTGATAAAATTTTCAGAACACTGTCGGATTTTTCGGCATCTTTATTTTCAATAAGATTTACTGATATAATAGATATTTTTTTAGTAGCCGTACTGGTTTATTGGGTTATTAAATGGGTTAGGGAAACAAGAGCGTGGTTTCTTTTAAAAGGCATACTGGTGCTTATTGCCGTAAGTCTGTTTGCGGACATATTTAACCTGTATACCATTTCGTGGATAATTCAAAAAACACTTTCCGTCGGCATTATAGCCATTATTATTCTTTTTCAGCCGGAGTTCAGAAAGGCTTTGGAAAATTTAGGCAAAGGCAGTATGGTAACTAACTTTTTTTCTTCGGAAAAACGCTCCGCAAAATTAGATGAACAAACCGCCAATGAAATTATTAAGGCGGTTAAAAGAATGTCGAAGGAAAAAACAGGCGCCCTTATTGTTATAGAAAATGAAGTACCCGTAGGCGATTTTGAGGATAAGGGCATTGTTATAGACGCAAAGGTTTCTGCGCAGCTTTTAACAAATATATTTGTAAATAAAACCCCTTTGCACGATGGAGCGGTTATTATAAGAGAAAACAGAATTGCCTCCGCCGCCTGTATACTCCCTCTTACTCAGGAGTCATTAAACAGCGATTTAGGCACACGTCACCGTGCGGCTGTTGGCGGCAGCGAGGTTTCCGACGCTTTCATAATTGTTGTATCGGAAGAAAACGGTAAAATATCATTAGCACACGAAGGCAGGCTGAACAGAAATATATCTGCGGATAAGCTTATGGAAGTGCTTTTACCTGCGCAAAAAACAGGTTATATTTCTTTTTCAGCCTTGTGGAAGGGACTGCATAATAATGAAAACAAAAAAAATAACTAATTATTTAAAAGGCTTTTTCAGTCAAAATTTAGGCTTAAAGCTGTTTGCTTTTGTTTTTGCCTTTGGAATGTGGTTTATGGTTATGAATACCTTAAATCCCGCGGAAATTAAAACATTTAACGTAAAGCTTACCGTAAACGGAGCTTCCGCCCTCAGCGAAAATGACCTTGTGTGTACAAATTTAGATGAGATTAAAGAACAGACGGTAGCCATTAAAATTCAGGCAACCCGTCCCGATCTTGCGGCATTAAGCTCCAATAAAGAAAAAATTACAGCCGCAATAGATTTAAGTAAATTTGCCTCCCTTGCGGAAGATGAGCTTAGTTTGCCAATCTATGCCGCCATTGTGCCAAACATTTCGGTTTACAGCAACGCATACGAAATTGCAGGCTACACCCCGTCGGGAATATCCTTAAATATAGATAAGCTTACGGAATTTGACGTTCCCGTAAAAATAATTGAATACAACACTTCTTCAAGCAAAATGGCGGAGTGCAAAACATCTGTCAAATCAATATCCGTAAAAGGGCCTTTAAGTATGCAGGAAAATGTTGCTTATGCGGGTCTTAACGTAGATGTTTCTTCCCTTACGGACGACAGCGTTATTTCCGTAGCGCCGGTTCTTTACGGCTCTGACGATAAGCCGTTGGAGGACAGTTTTTTTACAGTGCTTTCGGGCAAAATTGACGTCACCTCAGAGATTTATAAATACGGAAAGGTTTCCATAGAGCCGCCAAATGTTTTGGGGCATACGGCAGACGGATTCAAATTCAGCGATGAAGTTAAAATCGACCCTGATGAAATAACCGTTTTAGGCAAAAGCGATAATCTTAAAATTAACAGCATTAAGCTTCCCCCAATAGTTTTAAACGGCGAAAGCTCCGATTATACCGAAAACGTGTCTATTAAGGATATTCTTGCTCAAAGCGGTCTTACTGCCGCAAATCCGGAGCAGGAAAGCATAACCGTAACAGTCGCAATAGAAAAGGAAGAAGCAACAGAGCTTACTTTAAATGCCGAAAATATAACAATAAAGGGTCTTGCCGATGATTTGGAGCTTGCCGTGCCTTTAAGCGACATTACGTTTAAAGCCGTGGGAATACCGGAGGAAGAGCTTGGCAGCATTACTCCTGCAGGCGCTATAGATTTGAGCGGCTTAACTCAAGGTGAAAATACGGTGCGGCTTAATTTGACAAACGTAGCATCAGAGGAAGATGTTTTTGTTACCGTACAGTTAAAAAGCAAGGAGGAGCTTACAACAAATCCGTCACTTTCAGAAGACAGCAGCAAAGAAAATATTGAGTAACTTGGAGGCAGCAATGACATACGACAGAAAGAAATATATTAGAAATTTCAGCATTGTGGCGCATATAGACCACGGCAAAAGCACCCTTGCGGACAGACTTATTCAAAAATGCGGACTTCTTACGGACAGAGAAATGCAGGATCAGGTGCTTGATAATATGGAGTTGGAGCGTGAGCGCGGCATTACCATAAAAAGTCAAGCGGTAAGACTGATTCATAAAACCCCGTCGGGAGAGGAATATACCTTCAACCTCATAGATACCCCGGGCCATGTAGACTTTAACTATGAGGTTTCCAGAA
>CAYMAA010000037.1:0-15802 GCA_964388305.1 uncultured Lachnospiraceae bacterium
CACATTCGCCGCCCCTGCGCAAGCCTTAGCGCTTGGTTATTACAAAACCTAAATACAAAACCTTAATAAAGAAAAATTGTTAAAAAATAAATAAAATTTGCCGCCTTAATAGTCCTTTGGTCTTTCCTTATTAATGCCGAAGTAATAAAGTATGGCTTCCACAATTCTCTCCGCCGCAAAACCGTCGCCAAAGGGATTTTTGCTTGCCGCCATGGAGGCATAAACGTCCTTGTCCTTTAATATAAGGCTTGCCTGCTTGTAAATCTCTTCCTCATCGTTTCCCGCAAGCCTTAATGTGCCTGCCTCAAGTCCCTCGGGTCTTTCCGTAACATTTCTTAAAACAAGTACGGGTTTGTGCATGGAGGGCACCTCCTCCTGAAGTCCTCCCGAGTCCGTCATAACAAAAAATGACCTGTTCATAAGATTGTGCATATCCTTCATATCTATAGGGTCTGTAAGCAAAATCCTGGGGTGACTGCCCAATACTCTGTAAGCAACCTCTCTTACGGCAGGGTTAAAATGCACCGCATAAACCACAAATACATCGGGGTTATCCTCAACTAATCTTAAAGTTGCCCTGCATATATTTTCCAAAGGCTCTCCCAGGTTTTCTCTTCTGTGGGCAGTCATTGTAATAACCTTGTATTTTTCAAAATCAATTTCATTAAGGCGCTCTCTTGTAAATGTATAATTATCCTCTATTGTGGTTTTAAGACAATCCACCGCAGTGTTGCCTGTAATAAAAATATTTTCTTCATTAATATGTTCAAGCAGCAAATGCTCCTTTGCAAGCTTTGTGGGCGCAAAGTGCAAATCAGCCAAATCTCCCGTTAAAACTCTGTTCATCTCTTCGGGATAAGGCTGGGTTTTGTCATAAGTTCTTAAACCTGCCTCTACATGACCTAACTTAATACCCCCGTAAAATGCCGCCAGCGCCCCTGCAAATGTGGTTGTTGTATCTCCATGCACAAGCACAAGGTCGGGCTTTGCGTCTTTCATAACGTCTTCAAGTCCTTTTAAGGCTCTGATGGTAATATCCGTAAGTGTTTGCTTTGCCTGCATAATGTTTAAATCGTAGTCAGGCTCTATTTTAAATATGTCAAGAACCTGGTCAAGCATCTGCCTGTGCTGTGCTGTTACACAAACCGCCTGTTCAATATTTCCATTTTTTTCCATAGCTTTAATAAGTGGAGCCATTTTTGTAGCCTCCGGTCTTGTACCGAAAATGCTCATTACCTTTATTTTTTTCATATAATTTTTCCTCCAAATGTGTAATGTAAATATAATTCCAAAATAAACACTATTCCCATATTATAATATAATAATTTATTCTTTTTGTCAATAAAACCCGCTCTCAACCTTGTAAAGCCTTTATCTCTTTGTTATAATAATTACCGTACGAAAACTTAATTTAAGTAATCACCTGTTAATTAGAGCATTGCATCTTTACAAATTAATTTTCAGTCCTTTTCTCAAAATTTGCTTCTGCCAATTATCAGTGTTTACTTAAAAATGATTGTAAAATTATATAATATGTGGTAAAATAAGTTTTAATAAATTAAATAAATATGGGGGTATTGTTATGAAGTATGGCTATTTAGGGCCAAAAGGCACATTTTCTCACAGCGCCGCCTTGCATTTTGGCGGAGAAAAGCAAATTGTTCCTTTTAGCACAATTTATGCGGCTTTAAACGCCGTTCAAACCGATGAAATAAATTATGCTGTTGTTCCTGTGGAAAACTCAACCGAAGGCTCTGTTAATGCAACGCTGGATTCTCTTATATTCGATTTTGACCTGTATATAAACGCTCAGCTTAATATGCCTATTTCGGAAAACCTTATGGTAAAGCACGGCACAAAAATAAACGATATAACAAAGGTTGTTTCCCACAATCAACCCCTTGCCCAGTGCAGCGGCTATTTAAGGCAAAACCTGCCAAATGTGCCGACTCAGGCGGTTTCCTCCACTGCCGCCGCCATGAAGCTTGCTGCGGAAAGCAGTGAGCCTTTAGCGGCAATAGGCAACAAAATATCCGCAAAAATTTACGGCTTGGAAATTTTGAAAGAAGATATACAGGATGATAAATCCAACTTTACGCAATTTGCGTTAGTTTCCAAAAAAAATAACGAAACAGCGGAAAACTGTTTAAAAACAACCGTGGCATTTTCCGTAACAAATCAGCCGGGAGGACTTTTAAACATATTAACTGTTTTTCAGGTTTATGATGTAAATATGACAAAAATCATATCCCGCCCTATGCGCAGCCGTTCGGAGGAATATGTGTTTTTTATAGATATTGAAAACACAAACAAAGAGGATATAGCCTCAGCTCTTAAAATGATAAAACGCAAATCATCTTTTTATAAGCTGTTGGGTACATATTCCATTCAGGATTTAAGATAAGGTCAGGTGAGCTTTATGGAAATAACAACTATGCCTTTTCCATGGGTAAGATTAGACAATGATTTGAATATTATTTGTTCAAACGAAAAATTTTCGGAAACCTTCCTTAATGATAAGCACGAAATAAGGCTTATTAATATAAAAGACATTTTCCCAAAATTTTCACCGCAAAAAAACAAACAGTATGCCGCTGTTAAAGGAGAGCCTTATATACTTACGTCCGCAAAAAACGGAAATTTTACCGAGGTTTATTTTGATAAGGATATTTCTCCCGAAAATACCGCCTCAAATGTTGCCGTCGGTCTTATTTTTATAGATAATCTTTCCGAGGCTCTGGAAACTACCGAAGAAAAACGGCGAGGCGTAATTAAGGTTATAATAGATAATAAAATAACAAATTACTTCCAAAAAGAGGGCGGCATTGTTCGCCGTTTTGAAAACGACAAATATATATTTGTGCTTTGCTCCTCTCTTTTGGATAAATGCCGTGAAAATAAATTTTCCGTTTTGGAAAGCATTAAACAAATAGACTGCGGCGGCTCGGGCAGTATTACAATAAGCATAGGCGTTGGCATTAACGGAAAAACATTAAAAGCCTCGCTGGACTATGCTAAAACCGCCATAGAACTTTGTTTAAGCCGGGGAGGAGATCAGGCAATTATTAAAAAAGACGAAAATTACGAGTTTTTCGGCGGCAAAGTAAACTCCGTAACAGGCAACTCCCGTGTTAGGGCACGGGCAAAGGCATACGCCTTGCAGGATCTTATCAGCGAATGTTCCAATGTTCTTGTTATGGGTCATAAAAATGCTGATTTCGACAGCTTAGGCGCCTGCGTAGGCATAAGTAAAATTGCCTATAGCTTCAACCGCCCCTTTAACATAGTTTTAGGCAATGTAAGCTCCTCCGTTATGCCTCTTTACAACAGGCTAAAGGACGATAAAATTTATAAGGATAAATTTGTACAGCCAAATGAAGCGGAAAAGCTTTTAAAAAGCGGCACTCTTCTTATTGTGGCAGATTGCCACATTGCAAGCTGCTGCGAAAACCCCAACCTTTTGGAGCTTGCCAAAAAATACGTTGTTTTTGACCATCACAGAAAAGTCCCCAACAGTATATCGGGTTATGTGCTGTCTTATTTGGAACCCCGTGCATCCTCAGCCAGTGAGCTTGTGTGCGAAATGCTTAAATACATTAACACAAAATTCCGTTTAAGTCCTGTTGAGGCAGACGCACTCCTCTCCGGTATAATGCTGGATACAAAGTATTTTACCGTAAAAACGGGTGTGCAAACCTTCGACTCGGCATCATACCTTAAAAACCAGGGGGCGGACACAATTAGAGTCAAAAAAATGTTTAAGGAAAACATCAAAACCTATTTTGACAGAATAGAGGCAATAAGAGGCTGTAAAATTATAAACGGCAATATGGCAATAGCCACCTGTCCCGATATGTGTGAAAACCCTCTTTTAACCGCTGCAACCACCGCTGATGAGCTTTTAAAAATTTCAGGCATAGAAGCGTCCTTTGTTATTGCAAAATGCAATAGCTGTGTAAACATCAGTATGCGCAGCTTAGGCTATATTAATACCGCCAGAATTGCGGAAAAATTAGGGGGCGGCGGTCATTTTGAAACTGCCGCCTGCCAGCTTCCCCTTTCGGATTTTGACAATGCGGAAAAAATGCTTACCGAAAAAATAGAGGAGTTTTTAAGGGAAGAGTAACAAAATTACCGCAACAATATAATTAAACCCACAGGAGGATATGAAAATGAAGGTAATATTACTTGAAGATGTAAAAAACGTAGGAAAGAAAGGGCAAATTATAAATGCCAGCGACGGCTATGCAAGAAACCACCTATTCCCCAGAAAGCTTGCCGTAGAAGCAAACAAGGGCAACCTTAACGCTTTGGATAAAAAGAATAAAGCGCAGGAGGCAAGGCTCGAAGAGGAGTACCGCAAAGCAAAGGAGCTTGGAGATTTTCTTGAAAAGCAAACTATTACCATTTCAGTAAAGACAGGCGAAAACGGCAAAATTTTCGGCTCTGTAACAGGTAAGGAAATTTCTCAGGCAATTAAAGAACAGGCGGGCTGTGACATTGACAAACGTAAAATTGTTCTTTCCGAGCCAATTAAAACAACGGGAGAAAAGGAAGTTAACGTAAAGCTCCACACAAAAGTAACGGCAAAGCTTAAGCTAAGTATAAAATAATTAAACAATAGGTATAATTATGGCAGAAGAAAATACAAACAATATAATTTTAAACAGAATACCCCCAAACGATACGGAAGCGGAACAGGCTGTTTTAAGCTGTATGCTTTTTGATGCGGACGGAATACGGGCGGCAGTGGATATGCTCCGCCCAACGGACTTTTACCGTCCCGAGCATCAGGCTGTTTTTGCGGCAATTCAAGAGCTTTTCAACTTAGGAGATGCGGTTGACATTGTAACGGTTAAAAACCGTATGGAGGAAAAAGGCGTTCTTGAACAGGCGGGCGGCTTGGAATACCTTGTAAGCCTAACGGATATTGTAGGAACAAGCGTTAATTGCCGAAAGTATTGTGAAATTGTTGCGGAAAAAGCGCTTCTCCGCCAGCTAATTAAAGCAGGCAGAGAAATAACCGAGGAAAGCTACGAAGGCAGGGATAATGCGGACAGCATACTTCAAAATGCGGAAAAACGTATTTTTGATATTGTTACAAACCGCCGCAGCGAGGATTTTATACCTATAAGAGAGCTTGTAAGCGATGCGGTAAACAATATTGAAGAGGCAAGCCGTATAAACTCCCGTGTAACGGGTGTGCCTACTGGCTTTTTGGACTTTGACTATGTAACCGCAGGTCTGCAAAATTCCGACCTTATAATTGTTGCAGCGCGTCCCTCCATGGGAAAAACAGCCTTCGCTCTAAATGTTGCCCAATATGCCGCCATTAAAAAGAATATTCCCACGGCAGTATTCAGCCTGGAAATGTCCGCAGGTCAGCTTGTAAACCGTTTTATAAGCAGTGAAGCAAGGGTGGATTTAAGCAAGCTTAAAACAGGCAGACTCGAAAATGACGATTGGGTTAGTGTTTTGGATGCTATCGGAAGCATTTCTCAGGCGCCAATTTATATAGACGATACCTCCACAACCCCTATGGACGTCAGAGCAAAATGCCGAAAGCTTAAATTGGAGCATGGCTTGGGTCTTATAGTTATAGACTACCTTCAGCTTATGAATATGGGCTCTTCAGCAAGAAGAAATGACTCTCAGCAGCAGGAGGTTGCAATGATTTCCAAATCCTTAAAGCAGATAGCAAAGGAGCTTGATGTGCCTGTTGTAGCTCTTTCTCAGCTAAGCAGAGGCAACGAGGCAAGAAAAGACCACCGCCCTATGCTCAGCGACCTGCGAGATTCAGGCGCTATTGAGCAGGATGCGGATATAGTATGCTTTTTATTCAGGCAGGAATATTATGAACCTGAAAATATGGATGTTAAGGGAAAGGCGGAGGTAATAATAGCAAAGCACCGCAACGGCTCTGTAGGCTCAGTTTTCCTAAAATGGCTGGGTATGTATACACGTTTTGATAACCTTGCAAAGGAGGACTACCCTGTTGCACAAGAATAGCTTAACACGAAAAAAGGGACGTTTTCACGTCCCTTAAAAATCAATAAGTTTAAGCTGAAATTAAGCTTGGTGAGGAGCGCCAACAGGGCAAGTACCCTCGCAAGCACCGCAGTCAAGGCAAGCATCAGCATCGATAACGTACTTCCCGTCACCCTCGGAAATACAGCCTGCCGGGCAGCCGTCAGCACAAGCGCCGCACATAATACAGTCGTCAGAAATTACATATGCCATAATAAAGCACCTCCATAAATTAATTCGTAAATAAAAAACAAATAACAGTTTCTTTGTTTACACTTATTCTATAACAAAAACTAATTAATTGCAAGCATAATTTATAAAATTAAAAATTATTAGCATTAGCTAATTAAACCGTAGTTTTTCACTCGGTTTTGCAAAGAGAGGAGATTATATGATAACAGATAAATTAGCCGAAAGACTTTTAGCTTACCCCATAAAAGCAGGCGCAGACTTTGCGGAGCTTTATACCGAAAACCGAAAATTCACATCTGTTTCGGTTCTTAACGGCAGGGTGGAAAGCGCCAACTCGGGCATAGACGGCGGCTTGGGACTTCGCATAATAAACGGAGATAAGGTAATTTATACCTATACAAACGATATTACCGAAAGCTCCCTTATAAGCCTTGCCAAAAGCGCCTCCGATATAATTGTTTTTAAGGAAAACTCCCAAATAAAGCCGTTCTGCCCTCAAAAAACCGCCAAAGTGCAGAATGTGCTTATACCGCCCTTGGGTGTGTCAAAGCTGGATATATACGAAAGGCTTAACGAGGCAGACGCAGCCGCAAGGGAGTACTCCAACCTTATTACAGAGGTTACAACCTCTTTTGCCGCATCGGAAAAGGAATTTTCCATATATAACACACAGGGACTTAAAGTACAGGATAAGCATACCCGTACAAGAGTTACCATATACTCCGTCGCAAGCTCCAAAACGGAAAAACAAATAGGCTACTTCGGCCCCGGCGCTCTCATGGGGTGGGAGCTTTTAAACCAAACGGATTTTAAGGCTATTGCCCGTAATGCCTCAAAAATTGCCGTAACAATGCTTAATGCGGGCTCTGCACCATCGGGCAGATTTCCCGTAGTAATTGATAACGGCTTTGGCGGTGTGCTTTTCCACGAGGCTTGCGGTCATGGCTTGGAGGCAATAGCAATTGCAAAAAATTCATCTGTTTTTACGGGTAAATTAGGTGAGCAAATAGCCTCGCCAAAGGTTACCGCCATTGATGACGGCACACTTTTGAATATATGGGGGTCAATAGGCACGGACGATGAAGGCGCACCGGCAACAAAAAATGTTTTAATTGAAAACGGCATATTAAAAAATTATATGACAGATAACTTTTACGGCAAAAAATTAGGTATGCCATCCACAGGCGCCTGCCGCCGCCAGTCCTATAAATTTGCTCCCGTTCCCCGTATGACAAACACATATATAGCGCCCGGCGCAGACTCCGAAGAGGATATAATTTCCTCCATAGACTATGGCGTTTACTGCAAAAATATGGGCGGCGGCTCAGTAAACCCCGCAACAGGAGAATTTAACTTTGCCGTAAGTGAGGCATACATTATTAAAAACGGAAAAATCGCACAGCCTGTGCGTGGCGCAACTCTTATAGGCAAGGGTGACGAAATTATTAAAAATATAGAAATGGTTTCTCCAAATATGCAGCTTGCCTGCGGTATGTGCGGCGCGTCCAGCGGCTCAATACCCGTCACGGTAGGTCAGCCAATGATTAAAATTTCTCAAATGACAGTGGGAGGTAAAGCATAATGGAAATTAACACTTTTAAAAATCTTCTCGCAAAAAAAGCGGCTTCTTCGGACTTTGATGATTATGAAATTTTTATACAAACCTCCAAAAGCTCCACGGTAAAAGTATTTAAGGGCAATTTGGAAAAATGCAGCAGCCAAACCACAGGCGGAGTTGGCTTTAGGGGCAAAATCGGCTCAAAAACAGGCTATGCCTATTCGGAGCTTGCAACGGAAGATGCGGTAGACTTTATAATAAATCAGGCAAAGGAAAACGCTAAAATTATGTCCGCAGATGAAGAAGAGGAAATTTTTAGCGGCAGCGCTTCCTATCCGACCGTAAATGTGTATAATGAAGAGCTTGCCGCTATGACAAATAAACAAAAAATTGATATTGCGTTGGAATTGGAACGGTCAGCCTATAAATTTTCCGAAAAAATAGAACTTGTTCAAGACTGCTCCGTGGCAACGGGTGAAACGGAAATATTTATAAATAATTCTAAAGGCTTGGATCTTCACGAAAAAAGCAACTCAATAATTGCAAGCTTGAGCGTAACAGCCTCGGACGGAAAAACCCGCAAAACAGGCGGCAAGCTTTTTGCATCTCATAATCCGCAGGAGCTTAATATTGAAAAAATAGTTAAAAAAGCCTGTACAGATGCAATAACAGCTCTGAACGCAAAATCAGCAAAGGGTTATACCGGCAGTGTAATTTTTAAAAACGAGGTTCTTACAAATATATTGTACGCATACATTCAAGTCTTTTTTGCGGAGCTTACCCAAAACGGACTTTCTCTTCTTGATAATAAGGAAGAAACTAAAATTGCATCGGAGCTTATTACTATCGTGGATAATCCGCTTCTTGAGGGAGGAGCCGGCACCACAGCTTTCGACTGCGAGGGCGTTGCCTCAGCTAACAAAACTATTGTGGAAAATGGCATACTTAAAACACTTCTCTACAATCTTAAATCGGCAAAAAAAGCAAATACACAGTCTACGGGCAACGGCTTTAAACGCTCCTGCAAAGGTGTAATTACCACCATGCCGACAAACTTTTATATTAAAAACGGTACAACCCCCTACCCCGACCTTGTTAAAAAGCTTAACAACGGCATAATTATAACGGATGTAAGCGGACTTCACGCAGGCGCAAATCCCATATCCGGAGATTTTTCTCTCCTTTCATCGGGGTATTTGGTGGAAAACGGCGAAATAACCGCACCTGTGGAGCAAATAACCTGCGCAGGCAACTTTTTTTCACTTCTGAATAACATAACCGCCCTTTCCGACGATTTGGAACTCTCTTCAGGCGGCGTAGGCGCCCCCTCCGCAATCGTAGATGACATAACAATTTCGGGAGAGTAAATGCTTGTATAATTATTCCGCCGGTATTATTCAAAGTTTTAATATTTTAGCTTGTGTTTTTTTGCTGCGGATATTATAATAATTATATAAATTTATTAATTAATACGGGGGTATGTATATGAAAATGTTAAAGAAATCTCTGGCGGTTATAAGCGCCGCGGCAATAGCTGCGGCAGTGTGTCCTGCGGTTTTTGGCGAAGAAAACGCTGATATTGGGGCATTTTCCGCAGATACATCGGACGGAACAGCGGTTGCGACATACGATGAGCTTAATAAGGCAATTACATCGGGAGATAAGAAAATTTATGTCACTCGCAGCATTGATGCAGAGGACGGCATAAGTCTTTTGGGCGGTCAGGAGCTTATTGGCGTGCCCGATTTAAAAACCGGAAAACTGCCTGTTATTAATTTTGAAAATATGAAAGGCGCAACGGATATTACAAACAGCAGCTCCAACGACAATGATATAGGCATAAAAATCAGAACAGCCGACAACAGAGTCGCAAACCTTGTAATTGAAAAAGCTCACGACAACGGCATTCAGCTTAAAGGAACGGGAGCAACGGGAAACATTATTGAAAACTGCATTGTAAGATATAATAACGACAGCGGCATACAAATAGCGTCGGGAGCAAAGGGCAACACACTTAAGGGGGTTTACAGCTACAGAAACTGCGATGTATACACACTGGGCAGCAATGCGGACGGTTTTGCAATTAAGTTAGGCGCAGGGCCTGAAACAACAACAGACGAAAAGGTTATTGAGGACGGCAAAATTACAATAATCAACTGCTGTGCATGGGATAACGGCGATGACGGCTGGGACAGCTTTGATAAGGAAAGCGACTATTGGACATACAGAATAGATTATACAAACTGTATGGCTTGGAACAACGGCACACCCGAAAACTGCTTGGGTTATACGGATTACATAAACGGTAAGGAACTGGACGAAAATCTGCCTATGATGATGAGGTTTAAAAAACTGCACCGCAAGCAGTACAACAAGTTTGTTAAGCTTTACAACAAGGGCGGAATTTGCAGCAGAAACGCAACTGCGGAAACCTATTACGAAAGGCTTGATTCTTTGCTTGGAAAAATCCCCACAAGCGAGGGAGAGTTAAGTGCGTTGGGTATTGTGGAAAACTGGAAAGGCAACCCTAACGGATTTAAACTGGGCAGTAAATATACTCAGTCCATAAGCGAACGAAAAATGAACGGCTGTATTGCTTTTGACCACAATAACAAGGGTTTCGACAACAACAATTCCTTTGCTGAAATTTGGGCGGAGGACTGCATTTCCTTCGATAACGGTAAAAACTATAAATTAAGCCATGAGGGTAAAACCTATACGGCTTACGCATGGAAAAATGTGTTTGGCTGGAACGGCTCGGAAGCAGACGAACTGCCTGTTATGGCGGACGGCTCGGCGGCGGCGCCGGTTGAAAGCATTGAAAAAGCCGAAGGTGAAATCAGAGCGGAAGCAAAAACCATTGCCCAAAATGCCGCTTCAAACATTACAGCGGTAACAACAATTTTTGAAAGAGTATTTCCCAAAAATTAATTGTAAATTTAAAAACCGCTGATTTATCAGTGTTTAAATAAAATGAACACCTCTATGCAATACCAAAACCGAGGTGTTCTTTTTATTGAACGTATAAATGATATTTGCAAAAATATTCGTTCTGATTTTCTTCAAATTTTCACAAAATGTTGTTTAGTTTAACATTGAAAAAAGAATTAAAATATAGTATAATGTAAATAGTGTTTAAAAATTTAAAGAAAGAGGTGTGTTTTATGGAGTATACGGTTTTGGTAGTAGATGATGAAGAAAGTATTGTAAACATAATAGAATATAATTTAAAACGTGACGGATATAATGTTATAAAGGCTTATGACGGCGAGGAGGGACTTAATTCCGCCCTTACCCAAAAGCCCGACCTTGTAATACTGGATATAATGATGCCTAAAATGGACGGATACGAGGTTTGCCGCCGCTTGCGTGCAAAAAGCGATGTGCCTATTATAATGCTCACCGCCAGAGCCGATGAGGTGGATACGGTAATAGGTCTTGAAATGGGCGCAGATGACTATGTAACAAAGCCGTTTAAGGTAAGAGAGCTTGTTGCGAGGGTAAAGGCAAATCTCCGCCGCAAAAAAAGTCAGTCCGCCCCTGTTTCAAAAAAGGCACACAACGCTGCATCTCACATATTTAATGAGCTTTCAATAAATTATGAACGCTACGAGGTTTCAAAGGCGGGCAAAGCAATTAACCTTACACTTAGGGAATATGAGCTTTTGGCATTTCTCACAAAAAACAGGCGTCAGCCGTTTAAAAGAGAAGATTTACTTGAAAAAGTATGGGGGTATGAGTACTATGGCGGCGATGCCCGTTCAGTAGATGTTACCGTAAGGCGGCTTCGTGAAAAAATAGAAGATGACCCAAGCAAACCCAAATATATTATAACAAAGAGAGGTATCGGCTACTACTTTGCAGGCTGATAAATAACAAAATGAAAAGTATTCGCTGGAAGCTGGTTTTTATGTACCTTACGCTTGTTTTCATTGTAATGATAATAAGCGGTACATTTATAATTTACAGAATAAATAATCAGGAGGTTAAAAATGCCGAGGACGAGCTTTCGGGCTGTGCCTCCTATATAAAGGAACAAATTGTGGATAACTATACAAACCCCGAGGATTTTCAGGCGGCATTTTTACAGTTGTTTATAACAAGCTCCTCTCTTCGTAATGTTCAGGCAAATATAATAAGCTCAAACGGCAAAACGGTTGCCTCCTCCACAGCAGAAGATATAGGCCGTTATAACACATATAACAATCAGGCGGTAATATCTGCCCTTGCGGGAACGGAATATTTTGACTCCAAAACAAAATCTACAGACCAAAACTCCCGCTTGAGGGAGTGGCTTTCCTACGCTCTTCCCGTTAAGGACAGTGTCGGCAATGTGGAGTATGTGGTATATGTTCGTATGGATGCTTCCGGTATCCGCACAAGTCTTATGCAAACCACCACCACCATTTTAATTTCAGTAATACTTGCGCTGCTTTTAACCTGTGTGCTTGCGCTTATTTTTGCCAACACAATAACAAGTCCCATTGCGCTGCTTACACGCAAGGCAAACCAAATGGCAAAGGGCAAGCTTAACAGCCATATAAATATAATGAGCAATGACGAAATAGGTCAGCTCACAAGAAGCTTTAATCACATGGCAGGAGAGCTTAAAAAAACCGTAAACGAAATGGAAAACGAAAACCTTAAGCTTGAGGTTCTCTTGCAAAATATGACAGACGGTGTGCTTGCCTTTGACGAAAGAGGCGCTCTTATACACGCAAACAGCCTTTGCTATGAAATGCTGGATATAGACCAGCTTAAAATTTCATTGGACTGGTTTTTGGAAAAGGTAGGTATGGATTATTCCGACCTGCTGCCAAATACCATATCCGAGGCGGTTATACAGGAAAACAACCGTTATATTAATGTTGCCCTTATACCCTATAAGAGCGAAAAGCTAAGTACAAACGGTGTTATAGCCGTTCTTTCGGATATTACTAAGCACCGGGAATTAGACGATATGCGCAAGGAGTTTGTCGCAAACGTATCCCACGAGATACGCACACCCCTTACAACAATCAAAACCTATGTGGAAACTCTCCTTGACGGAGCAATGGAGGATCCTCAAACAACGGCGGACTTTTTAAAAATTATAGAAGATGCCACAGAGCGAATGACTCTTTTGGCAAATGACCTTTTGGCTCTTTCACGTTTG
Source organism: uncultured Lachnospiraceae bacterium (assembly GCA_964388305.1). Lineage (GTDB taxonomy): Bacteria > Bacillota > Clostridia > Lachnospirales > CAG-274 > JAJQCI01. Next base: position 12,933 of record CAYMAA010000037.1, read on the forward strand.
GATACAAACACAATACGTTTTGATATGGCTAAAATTGACCTTGCGGTTCTTGCCAAAAACTGTATAAGCCAAAACATAATAACGGCAAAAAACAATAACCATAAGCTTTTTCTTATTCCTCCTCAAAAAAAGGAATATTTTATTTATGCCGATGCCGCCCGTCTTAGTCAGGTAATTAACAATATTATTATAAATTCAATAAAATATAGCGGTGACGGCGCAAACATATCCCTTAAATTAGCAGATACAAGAACAAGAAATATATTGGAAATAAGTGATGACGGCATTGGTGTGGAAACAAAGGAGCTTAACCTTATTTTTGAACGATTTTACCGCATAGATAAAGCTCGCAGCCGTTCCATGGGCGGCAACGGCTTGGGTCTTTCCATAGCTAAACAGCTTACGGAAGAAATGGGCGGCACAATAGACGCCTACTCCGCCCCAAACGAAGGCTTTACAATGACTCTTACCTTCCCAAAATACAAAAATAACTCTCCGAGGTGAAATAATGGCATTTGACGGAATTACAATAAGCTCAATCGTTTACGAGCTTAACGGAACAATTATTAACGGACGTATAGATAAAATATATCAGCCCGAAAAGGACGAAATTATTATGCAGATAAGGGCATTTGGCAGTGTTTACCGTTTGCTTTTGTCCGCAAACCCCTCCTCTCCCCGCTTAAACCTTACAAATATTAAGCCTGAAAACCCGCCGCAGCCGCCTCTGTTTTGCATGGTACTTCGCAAGCATATAGGCGGCGGCAAAGTTTTGAGCATAACTCAGCCGAATTTTGAAAGGCAGATTGTTTTTGAAATTGAAAGCCTGAACGAACTGGGAGATTATACCTCCAATAAATTAATATTGGAAATTATGGGGCGGCACTCCAACCTTATTCTTGTAAATGCGCAAGGCATAATTTTAGAGGCTGCACGGCATATTAACTATGAGTTAAGCTCCGTAAGAGAGGTTCTGCCGGGCAGGATTTATGAAAATCCCCCATCTCAAAATAAAATAAATCCTCTTTTTTTAACGGAGGATAATTTAACAAAGGCTTTTGCAGATATGCCCTCGGTAAAGGCGCAGCAGCTTGTGTATAAATCCTATACGGGAATAAGTCCTATTGCCGCAAGCGAAATTTGTTATCGGGCAGGTATAGATCCTTCAACAAATACTGAGCTTTTAGGCGCAGGAGAGCTGCAAAGGCTTTATATTTCATTTAAGTCCATTATGGATATAATTAAAAATGGCAATTTTACCCCAACGGTTTATTATAACGGCATAAAACCAACGGAGTTTTCTCCCATAACCCTAACCTGTTTGGCGCCTGCCAAAAGCAGCGTCTTTGAATCACCCTCCCAAATGCTGGAAACCTTTTACGGCAAGCGTGACGCTGTTTTTCGTATGAGCCAAAAAACTCACGATTTGCGTAAGCTTATTACAAACAATATAGAAAGATGTGTTAAAAAACAGGATATTCAAAAAAAGACGCTTAACAGTATTAAAAACAGGGAAAAGCTTAGGCTTTACGGAGAGCTTATAGTTTCCTACGCATACAGTATACCAAAGGGCGCAAAATCCGCAACACTTGTTAATTTTTATGAAGAAGCTCAGCCGGAAATCACAATACCCTTAGACCCGGCCTTAACCCCGCAGGAAAATGCGCAAAAGTACTTTAAAAAATATAATAAGGAAAAACGAACCTATGCAGCTCTTCAGCCTTTAATTAAAGAAACTGACGAGGAACTGTATTATTTGGAAAGCGTTTTAGCCTCGGCGCAAGCCTGCAATACAGAACAGGATATTAAGGAAATTCGCCGTGAGCTTTACGAGCAGGGCATTATAAAAAAACACAAGGGTTTTGAAAAAAATAAAAAAAGCAATAAAAAATCTCAGCCTATGCACTATGTTTCTTCCGACGGCTTTAACATTTATGTAGGCAAAAACAATACCCAAAATGATGAGCTTACAATGAAAACCGCCCGTTCAAACGACCTTTGGTTTCATACAAAGCAAATCCCCGGCTCTCATGTGGTTGTTTTTACGGAGGGCAGGGAAGTACCCCAAACCACAATAGAACAGGCAGCCACCCTTGCGGCATACTACAGCAAGGCGCGTCAGGGCAGCCTTGTCCCCGTAGATTATACCCAAAAGCGTAATATAAAAAAGCCAAACGGCGCAAAGCCGGGTTTTGTAATATACACCACAAACAAAACAGCCTATGTAACTCCTACGGAGGAATTTGTGGAAAGCCTTGAAAAAAATTATAAGCAAATAACCTAAAAAAACAACCCCTTCGAAAAGGGGTTGTAAAAATATGCGCTAATATCAGTTTGTAATAACAAGCTCTGATTCCTTATCGAATACATGAACCTTGTTAACATCAAAAGCAACCTTAACTCTGTCGCCAATCTTGTAGTTGTTACGAGCATTAACACGGCAGGTAATCTTCTGACCGTTTAAAATAAGGTAAAGGTTTGTTTCAGCGCCTAAAAGCTCTGTAACATCAATCTGAGCATCAAACTTAGGAGCGTCTGTTGTGTTAAGGAATAATTCCTCATTATGTACATCTTCAGGTCTTACACCGATAATAATGTCCTTTCCAACATATCCGCCGTCTACAATAGCCTTAGTTTTGTTTTCAGGCAGTTTAACATTCTGCTTGCCGATAGTTACATAAACCTGACCGCCCTCTTTAACAACCTTGGATTCAATAAAGTTCATCTGAGGAGTCCCCAGGAAGCCCGCAACAAAAAGGTTCTGAGGCTCATGATAAAGTGTTTGAGGTGTGTCGCACTGCTGAATAAGACCATCCTTTAATACAACAATTCTTGTACCCAGTGTCATAGCCTCTGTCTGGTCGTGTGTA
>CAYMAA010000038.1:0-15755 GCA_964388305.1 uncultured Lachnospiraceae bacterium
ATAGGAGAAAAAACCGCCGAGCAGATTAAAATAACCATAGGCACGGCTTTCCCCAGAGAGGAAGAGGTTTGTATGGACGTAAGAGGACGTGACCTTTTGGCAGGTTTGCCCAAAACATTAACCGTTTCTTCATTTGAGGTTATGGAGGCATTAAGCGAGTGTACCTCACAAATCGCAGATGCGGTTAAGGGTGTGCTGGAGCTTACTCCGCCCGAGCTTGCGGCAGATATAAGCGAAAAGGGTATTCTTTTAACAGGTGGCGGCTCTATGCTTTACGGTATGGACAGGCTTATTGAAAAAACTACAGGTATAAATACATATTATGCCCCCGAGGACCCTGTAAGCTGTGTTGCCATAGGAACAGGAAAATTTATAGAATATCAGTCCGAAAAAACAAAACAAAAGCGTTGGAGGCTGTGGTAAAGAGTATGAATAAAAAGGTGTACCAAACACTGGAATTTAATAAAATAAAGGAAATGCTTGAGGGCTGCTGCGTATCCCCCATGGCAAAGGCAAAGGCTCTTGAATTGGAGCCTTTTACCGATTATAGCATAATAGATATAAACCAAAATGAAACCTCGGAAGCAGTCAGAATGATTTTAAAAAAGGGCAGCTTGAGCATAGGCGGTTTAAGGGATTTGAAGGATGCTGTAAAACGTGCCGATGCAGGGGGCATTTTGTCCCTGAAGGAACTGCTTAATACAGCGGATTTTTTAAGCGCCTGCGCCAATGTTAAAAATTATGGAGAAAGTGACACAAAGGGCGAGGTTTATGCCGTTTTGCAGCCTTATTTTCGAGAGATTGTTTTATCTCCCCGTCTTGAAAAGGCAATTACCTCAAAAATACTTTCGGAAACGGAAGTGTCCGATTTGGCAAGCAAAGAGCTTTTTAACATAAGGCAAAGTATAAGAAGCGCCAATGACAAGGTGCGGGATATTTTAAACAATATAATACATTCCGCAAGCAGCCGAAGTATGCTGCAAAACCCCGTTGTAACAATCCGTAACGACAGATTTTGCGTGCCTGTTAAGCAGGAGTACATTTCTTCCTTTAACGGTCTTTTGCACGACAGAAGCTCTACGGGAGCCACGGTTTTTATGGAGCCTGCCGCAGTTGTGGAGGCAAATAACAAAATAGCCGCTTTGCATATTAAAGAAAAGGAAGAAATACAAAAAATTTTACGGGAGCTTTCATATATGGTGGCGGAAAACAGCGGCATTATAACCTCAAACAGCCGTCTGCTTGTTCATTTGGACTTTGTTTTTGCAAAGGGCGAGCTTTCTCTTAAAATGGAGGCGTCCCGTCCCGTATTTAATACAAAAGGCTATATTAACCTAAAAAGAGCAAGACACCCTCTTATAGACAGAGAAAAGGTTGTTCCCACAAATGTTTGGCTGGGTAAGGATTTTAATGTTCTGCTCATAACAGGCCCCAACACAGGCGGCAAAACCGTTTCTCTTAAAACAATAGGTCTTTTTCAGCTTATGGGTCAGGCAGGCTTGCATATACCTGCCTTCGACGGCTCAGAGCTAAGTGTGTTTGAAAATATTTTTGCGGATATTGGAGATGAACAGAGCATTGAGCAGTCCCTCAGTACTTTTTCTTCCCACATGACGAATATTGTCAATATATTAAACAATGTTACCCCAAACAGTCTGGTGCTAATAGATGAGCTTGGCGCAGGCACAGACCCTACAGAGGGCGCGGCTTTGGCTGTTGCCATTATAAGCCATCTGCATAAAATAAATGTAAGAACTGCCGTAACCACCCACTACAGCGAGCTTAAACTGTTTGCCATAACCACAAAGGGTGTGGAAAACGCAAGCTGCGAATTTGATGTTAATACATTAAGTCCCACCTACAGGCTTATGATAGGTATACCCGGCAAGTCCAACGCCTTTGCAATTTCCAAAAAATTAGGACTTAATGACTATATTATAAATTCCGCAAAGGAAATACTTTCTCATGATGATATTAAGTTTGAGGACGTGGCTTTGGAGCTTGAAACAGGCAGAAAAAGCCTTGAGCTTGAAAGAGAAAGAGCCGAGGCCTACAGGCAGGAGGCTGAAAAATACAGGGCGGAAATTAAGGAGCAGAACCAAAAGCTGAAGGAAAGAAAAGAAAAAATACTTTTGCAGGCAAATGAAGAGGCAAGACGTATAATTTCCAACGCAAAGGACGAAAGCGACAATATTCTTAAAGATATGCGAAAAATGGCAAAAAGCTCCAATAATTTTGAAGCCGCCGAAGAAAAACGCAGAAATTTAAGAGAACAGCTTAACAAAGCAGATGATAATCTGAATAAATTAAACAAAAAAAAGCAAAAACCCAAAAAACGTCCCAAACAGCTTAATGTTGGAGATAGGGTTTTTATTGATGATATTGGCACAACGGGCAGTGTTGTAACAAAACCCGATACGGGAGGAGAGCTTTTTGTTCAGGCAGGTATTATGAAAATTAAAACAAATATTAACCGCCTTTCTCTTGCGGAGGAAACTGTCCCCGATTATACAGCCTATGCTCCAAAGCCTTATAGCGGCAGCGTAAGAATGGAAAACGCCAAAAATGTTACTACGGAAACGGATTTGCGTGGACTGACTGTTTACGAAGCCATTGAAAAGCTGGATAAATTTTTGGACGGCGCAATTCTCGCAGGCTTAAGCTCCGTAAATGTTATACACGGCAAAGGCACGGGAGCCTTGCGAACCGCCGTACAGGACTTTTTGAAAAAGCACAGCGGAGTTAAAGGCTACCGCCTTGGAGAATACGGCGAGGGCGACAGCGGAATTACCGTGGTAACACTGCGTTAAGCAACAGGAGGACATAAATGAAAAATAACTGCGTTGTAGGCGAATATGCCGAAACCGATTTGCAAAAAATGATTGAAATTTGGAACGAGGTTGTAGCCGAGGGCAATGCCTTTCCTCAGGAGGAACTGCTTAATGCCAAAACGGGAAAGGCTTTTTTTGCCGCCCAAACCTACTGCGGTGTTGCCAAAAACTCATTAGGCGAGGTTTGCGGCTTGTATATACTTCACCCGAATAATATCGGCAGATGCTCTCATATATGTAATGCAAGCTATGCCGTAAAAGGCAGTTTAAGAGGCTTGCATATTGGCGAAATGCTCGTTAAGGACTGCCTAAAGCAGGCAAAGGCCCGCGGCTTTGGTATTTTACAGTTTAATGCGGTAGTTGCCCAAAATATACACGCAAGGCATTTGTACGAAAGACTGGGCTTTGTACAGCTTGGCACAATACCCAACGGCTTTAAAAATACGGACAAAACCTATTCCGATATATGCCCCTACTACCGCACACTGTAAAAATACACATAATAAAACCCCTGCAAGCCATAAAGCCTGCAAGGGTACGTTCCCGACACGATTCGAACGTGCGACCTTCCGCTTAGGAGGCGGACGCTCTATCCTGCTGAGCTACGAGAACAATTCATCAACAAAGGATATTATAATAAAGTTTTCACCGTTTGTCAATTAATTTTTATTTTTAACCAAATACCTGTTGCTTACTTAATTCTTCTTTTAATATATTCCTCTATAAAATCCGCCGTTTCGTCAATTCCCAGCTTGCTGCTGTTTACGGAAAGCTCATAATTTCTGCTGTCCCCCCATTTACCCTTTGCATAGTAATTATGATAGTGCTTTCTGTTTTTATCCATTGTTGTAATCATATTTACGGCGTCCTTGTGAGAAAGATTGTGCAGCTTTTTAATTCTGTCAATTTTGGCTTCCATATCTCCCAAAATAAATATTGTAATAAGAGCTTTGTGTCCTTTAAGCACATCCTCGGCACATCTTCCCACAATAACAAAGCTCTTTTCAGCCTCTGCCATTTTCTTTATACAGTTAAACTGCATCTGTGCAACATTTTGCTCCGGAGAGTTATTATATCCTCTTACCGTTCTGGAAAGAAGGTGCTTTTTCGGCACTTCGTCAAACTCCCTCAGTCTGTGTTCGCTAACGTGTTTTATACCTGCTATTTTTGTAAGCAGATTATAGTCGTACAACGGCAAATCAAACTTTTCCGCAAGCTTTTCCGCAATAACGTGTCCGCCGCTGCCAAATTCACGTCCCACGGAAATAATTAATTGTTTTTCCATAACCTTTCTTCTCCTTAATTATAAATATCTAAGCCATATAACGGCAGTTGCAATAACAAGCACAATTACGGTAGCAGGCGCTAATGCCTTGCAGTAATTGCCCCAGCCTACAGGATACCCCGCCTTAGCCGCAACAGACGTACCCACAACATTAGCGGATGCCCCTATAGGCGTTGCGCTTCCGCCAATATCCGTACCTACGCTGAGACTCCATGCAAGTGTATGTAAATCCAACCCCGTAAGAGCGCTTAAATTCTGTATTACGGGAATCATTGTTGCCGCAAAAGGAATATTGTCTATAAAAGCGCTTGCAATGGCTGAAATCCATATTACAATGGCTATCATAACACGGGCGTTTCCTCCGCTTATTGCCGCAATAAAGTCCGCTATTAAAACAAGTATGCCGGTCTGCTCCAGTCCCCCAACAACAACAAACAAGCCTATAAAAAACAACAGTGTTTTATAATCTACCTTTTTAAGTATCTCTCCGGCATGGCGCCCGGACGCCAAAATAGAAAGTATGGCAATAAATGCGCCTATAAACGCCACCGTAAGTCCTGTTTGCGCATGAGAAACAAGCAAAACCACCGCAATAAGGAAAATTATCGTATTTAACGCAAACCCCGGTTTATCCTCAATGGCAACCTTGGTATCGGGCACATTTGCTGTTTCGCCGCCCCCGTTGGAAACAAGCACCTTCCTGAATACAAAGTAAAAATAAAAAATTACCACAACAAGTCCTACAAGAGCTATAAGTCCCGTGTTTGTTATAAAATCTCCAAATGTATAGCCTAAGGAAGTACCTACAATAATGTTCGGCGGATCTCCGCACATTGTGGCAGAACCGCCCAAATTGGCGCAAAATATCTCGGAAAGTATCATGGGTATAGGGTTAAACCTTAAAAGCTGCGCCAGCTCCACCGTAACCGCAGCCAAAAACAGTATAACCGTAATGCTGTCTATAAACATGGCGAGTACGGATGACATTATCATAAAAGTAATAAAAACAGGTATTGTTTTATACTTAACAAGCCTCGCAATGGTCATACACAGATAGCGGAAAAAGCCTACTCTCGCCATGCCCTCAACCATAACCATCATACCTGCGATAAATATAATAGTCGCCCAGTTAATGCCCGAGTCTGTTTCGGTTTCTTCCGCTTCCGTTTCTTCCGCTTCCGTCTTTTCCTCTGTTGCTTCTGCTTTGTGAGAATGACCCTCATACCAGAATTCCTGAGTGAAAATTTTGTTTACATTTATTGTTTTAACGACAGCCTCTCCGCTGTGCATACATACTCCAAATACAAATATAAGAGTCAGTACACCGCACAAAAGAGTTATTATATGACGTTCAATCTTTTCGGTAATTACAAGACCGAACATAATAATAAAAATTATAACCGCCGCTATTTGCGCTGTTAACATTATTGTTACCTCCTGTTTTCTTAATCGGAAATATTTTACCACCGTTAATTTAAAAAGTCAATCAATTTAGCAAATATAAATGTACCCAATATTTATTAAGCCAAAGCCTGTCAAGAATATAAAAATTAATATTTTCTGTTAATAATTTATTAAAAATCTATTTATTTTTACTAAAATTTGTGTTATAATTATTGTCATATTTATAAGAACGGAGGTAATTTAATGAAAAAACAAATTTTAGCGGCTGCCATGGCTATTTGTATGGCGGCAGGCTCGGTCTGGTGTACCGCTTTGCCTGCTTTCGGCAGAATATCCGCAACAGATGTACCCGCAGACAGCGGTTATGTTTTCAGAGATACCGCAAAGCTTGAAACAGACTATGTAAACGGCGCTCTCATACTTACATGGCCATCGGTTGCCAAGGACGGAACTCTCTTAAATCAAAATCCGCTTGCTTCGTCGGAAAGCAGCAGTGCCGCCCCGGGCGACCCTATGGGAAGCTGGACTCAGCCCTATAAAGGCTTAATAATAAAATATAACGGCTACACCCCAAGCTACAGCGCAAACAAGGTAAGCATATCTCTTACGGGAGATGAGGATATTTTAATGGGTGTTGTTCCCGGTGAGGCAGAAGGCTGCCAAACAGTGTTGGATTATGCCTACCCCTCAGGCACATCGGTAACCCTTACGGGAAACAAATCTCATATAGACGAAACCGTGGTTGCAAGCGGTCTTGCCACAAAGTATAAAATAGAGTATTCAACAGACGGAGTAACATATACCCTTGCCGATACCTCGGATACATTTAATACTCAAAAAAAGCTTTGCCTGCCTGTAATTGACGGTGTAACGGCAAAAACAGACCCAAACGGCAGCGAGTATATTCAGGATAACAAAAATACAGTGTTTGTTGTAAGTCAGCAGGTGGAAAGATTTCCAAGCTCCGTTGAGCTTGCGGAGGGGGAAACCTACTATATTAAAATAGTCCCTGTGGACGGCTCCGGAAACGAAATTCAGGTTGCGGACGAATCCGCCTTTGTAACTCAGGTTACAGCACAGAGCGGCAACACAATTAAGGTGCCTGCATACCCAACTGTTGAGGGCGGCGGAATTTGGACAACGGGCGGACGCTCCACTCTTACAACAAAGGGGCAGGTTTATGTTGTCACAAGCCTTGACGACAGCGTATCAAACCCGCAGCCCGGCACTCTCCGCTACGGCTTGCAAAAAGCAAGAGAAAACGAAAGCGTACCTCTTACAATAGTTTTTGCGGTAGGCGGTACAATCCATATAGACCCTGCAGCGTCAAAATCCCAGCGCCGTTTCACAATAGGCAGCAATATTACAATTGCAGGTCAAACAGCGCCGGGAGAGGGAATTACCGTAGCAGGAGGCACCTGTAACATTTCAGGCTCCAACATTATTGTAAGGTATATCCGTTTCCGTCTTGGTGAAGGCTATGATTTGGACGGAGCAAACGCACAGGGCAAAAACATTGTTGTAGACCACTGCTCCTTCGGCTGGGGTGTTGATGAAACATTCTCAACAAAATCTCTTATAGACTCAACCATTTCCTATAACATAATTTCAAGCGGTCTTGCAATGGTTAATAAAAACGGCGACAATAATACCGATGCGGAGCTTCTCAGCGGCGAAAACGAGGCTAAGCACGGCATGGGCTCAATTATGAACGGCTACGATACCACAATTACCCACAATATTTGGGCAAACAGCGGTACGAGAAATCCCCGTTTTGAGGGCGGCTTTGACTGGAACAACAAAAGATACGAAAACAAAATGGAATTTGCCAATAATGTAATTTATAACTGGGGTCATATGTCCTGCTATGGCGGCGACAGAGGCGAAGCGCAGGTTAATTTTGAAGATAACTACTTCAAAACAGGGCCAAACACGCTGGAAAAGGTTAAAAACACTTTCTTCGACTGTGATACGGACTCAACCTACGGAAATGTTAAAAGCTCCTATTACATTACGGGAAATATTATGGAGGGCAACGAAACCCTTAATGCGGACAACACAAAGGGCTTTACCGATTTAGGCTCTTGCGCATATAAGCTTGACACAAGGGTTGAGCTTACCAACGGCTACACCCCCACAGATGCCGCAGCAGCTTACACGGACGTGCTTGAAAACGCAGGAGCAAGCTTTACAAGAGATGCTCAGGACGACAGGCTTATTGCCCAGATTAAAAACGATACGGGGCGGTTTATAAACAGCGAAAAAGAGGCGGGCGGTTATATTACAATAGAAAATGCCGCTCACAATGCCGATAACCCGACAACTCCTTATGATTCGGACAGTGACGGTATTCCCGATGCTTATGAAGCGCTTTTGGGAACAGACCCTGCCGCTGCGGATTCAACCGTTCTTATAACGGACGAAACAAGCCCGTTTTACGGCTATACATATCTTGAAATTTATATTAATGACATATTGGGAGAATGGAACAGCTACTCAATAAGCAGTGTTGAAGGCTTTACAAGCTATGCGGCAGAACGTACGCTTACAAGCGACAAAATTGAAATCAGCGCAATTTATGATGCCGATGGCAATAATGTTCTCTCCGATGTAAACACAGACCTTATTTTAGGCAAAGCCTATACCCTTGAGCTTGGCGGCGGCAATGCTTCAAGCCTTTACAGATACAGTGTTTTGTTTAACGATGAAGAGGTTTCATCAAGCCTTACATTTATACCGACACAGGTAGGCTCTTATGTTTTGCAGGCGGCTGTTCAGCCTAAGGCAGAGGGCGGCTATGTGCCTTATACCCTTTCCAATCAGGCAGATATAACAGTTCTTGAAACGGAAGAAAATATACCCGAATTTACCGCAAAGGATATTGGTGCGGTAAGAGCTGCGGGAAATGTTTCCTACGATTCTTCGGACGGCTCTGTTATAATTGAGGGCGCAGGTCTTGTTGGCAGAACCTCGGCGGCTTCCAACAATGCCAATGATGCTTTCTTCTTCGACTATACGGAAATGACAGGGGACTTTGACATAAGCGCACAGGCAGACTGTTGGGGAAAACTGGATTACTATCAGAAAGCAGGCATTATGGCAAGAGCCTCTGTTGATGACGGCAAGCCTGAATTTTACTGGAATACCTCCACATATATTAAGGGTGAAAGCTATACAGGTTCAACAGGTGCGGACGGAAATGCAATTCTTGCAAGAAATATAGGCCCCTTTGTAAGAACAACAGCCAACGGTAGTGTTTCCGATATTTCCGCCTCAACCTTGAGCAAGTTTTTAAGCGTTGCCAAAAAGAGAGTAAGCGAGGAGCAAACTCCAATGTATATGAGAATGACAAGAACGGGTCAAACAATAACTCTCTACGGCGGCACTGACGGCACTAATTGGATAACTCTTGCCTCTTACGAAACCACCCTTCCCGAAACCTGCTATGTAGGCTTTGCCATAGATGCGGTTCAGGACGCAATGAATTTTACAAGATACAATAAAGCGGAATTTACAAATATAGTAATTAACGGAACAGCTTTGGGAGAAGAAAATCCAACTCCATCTGAAAACAAGGGCAACGGAATTGTAGGCGATGTGGATCAAAACGGCATTATAACCGCCAACGATGCAGGCGCACTTCTCTCTTATGTAAAAACAGGCGGGCAAAGCTCCTCTTGGAACACAACAAACTATATTGCGGATACAAATAACGATAACGACAGAACATCTGCGGATGCGGCGGAAATTCTTAAAAAGGTGCTTAACTCCGCAACTCAGTTTGAAAGAACAAATCAATAATGTATTTCAAATCCCCTTTCAAGTCCGAAAGGGGATTTTTGTATGCAGGCACGAAATTTGCCAAAACTTGCGTTTCCATACTCATTGACAAACACCTCTCAAAAGTTTATTATTAAGTAAGAAACTGAAAACTGCAAAATTCGGAGATTTTCCCATGGACTTATCAATTATAATAGTAAATCATAACACAAAGGATTTGTGTAACCGGACAATACAATCCATATTCAGAACAACCAACGGCATTAACTACGAAATAATAGTTGCGGATAATTCATCTGTGGAAGGTGAAAAATTCACATCGTCGGATCCCCGTGTAACAGTACTGCCAAACCTGCCAAACAAAGGCTTTGGAACTGCCTCCAACTACGGTGCAAACCGTTCCTCGGGCAAATACATACTTTTTTTAAATTCCGACACCATAATGCAAAAAAACACCTTAAAAAAAGCGGTGGATTACCTTTCCGCCCATTCCGATACAGGCTGTTTGGGCATAAAAACACTTTTGGGTAACGGAGAGTTCGATCACGGCTGTAAGCGCGGCTTTCCCACACCCTTAAATGCCTTTGCTTACTTTTTTAAGCTGGACAGGCTCTTTCCCAAAAGCAAAACACTTGGCGGCTACCGCCTTACTTACATAGACCAAAACCAAACCTCGGAGGTAGACTGCGTTTCAGGCGCATTTATGCTTATGCCGAGAGATATATTTGAAAAAACAAAGGGCTTTGACGAAAATATATTTATGCACGGAGAAGATATAGACCTGTGTTACCGTATAAAAGCATTAGGCAAAAAAGTTGTATATTACGCAGATGTATATATGGTGCACCTAAAAGGCAAAAGCAGTCTTTATACAAAAAACACGGATACCATTAAAAATTTTTATAAGGGCATTACATTTGTTTACGATAAATACTATGCGGATAAACACGGCAAAATAGGCACGGCGCTGCTCCATGGGGCAATAGGCTTAAAATGCCGCTTAACCATACTTCGGCATTATTTGTAACGAAAGGCTTGATTATATGTCAAAAATAAAAAAATTAATCAATTATTTCAAAACAAACGGTATATTAACCACATTCGCAAAGCTTTATGAATATAAAATGTATAAAAGCTTTGCCAAAAAATATATGACGGAAAACTTGTGTACACAAGAGGAGCTTGAAGCTCAAAAAAATACGGATTTTAAGCATAAAACTCTTTTCAGTATAATAATTCCCGCATATAACCCCAATAAAGCATTTTTTGAGGAAACAATAAAATCCGTTCTAAACCAAACCTATTCAAACTGGGAGCTTATAATTGCCGATGGCAGCGACTTTAAAAACAAAACGGGAGAAGAAACCGCCCTTGCCTTTTCTTTAAAGGATAACCGTATTCACTATATAAGAATAGGCGGAAATTTAGGCATATCCGGCAATACAAATATGGGTGCGGATAAGTGCAAAGGCTCTTATATAGCCTTTTTGGATCATGACGATATTCTTCTGCCAAATGCCCTTTTTGCCGCCGCCGAGGCAGTCGGCTCCGCTGATGCGGATTTTCTCTATTCAGATGAATTTACTTTTGAAACCAACCCCTCCGCCCCAACCCACGTTACGCTAAAACCAAATTTTGGGGAATATACACTTAGGGGCATAAACTACATAGGTCATCTTTCAATTGTAAAAAAATCCATTTTTAACTCCATAGGCGGTTTAAGAACGGAGTTTGACGGAAGTCAGGACTATGACCTTGCTCTCCGCATTTGTGAGGTTACACAAAACATATACCACATTCCGCAGGTTCTTTACGGCTGGAGAATACACGGCGGCTCTACGGCGTCAGGCATAGAGGCAAAGCAATATTGCCTTGAAAGTGCAAAAAAAGCCATAGATGAGCACCTTAAAAATATGGGAGCAGACGCAAAAATTTCCGATGCGGAGGGTGCGCCCACGGCATACAGGCTGACCTATAAGCCCTATAACGGCTCTTTAAGTATAATAGTTTGCTTTAACGGAAGTGAACGCTCTTACCGCAGCCAAATGGAAACAATTGCCGCCGTAACGGAAGAAAAAAATGTTGAAATTATAAGCGTGGGAGGTTATAATTGCTTTAACGATGTAATCAATATAAATTATGACGATGAATATAACTTTTCAGCCATGGCAAACTTGGGCGCTGATGAGGCGCAGGGCAATATACTGCTTTTTCTGGACGGCTCTCTTCTCCTTAAAGAAAACTCCGTAGAAGAGCTTTCAAGCCTTGCCGCCCTTTCCGATGTAGGCGCAGTGGGCGGCGTAATTGTAAACAGAGCAGGCTTTGTGGAAGAGGCAGGCGCTTACTTAACAAGTGACGGCTTTGCCCCTGCCCTTAAAGGCGCTCCCTCAAAAGGCACGGGTTATTTAAGATTTTTAAAAATTCACCATAACACGCAAGCAATGACAGGCAGATTTTTAATGATAAAGCGTATGGATTTTTACTCCTCGGGCTGTTTTAACGAAAATCTTAATACGGATGAGGCAGGCTTTGAGCTTTGCCAAATTTTAGAGGAGCTTGGCAAAAACAATTTAATAAACCCATACGCAAAAGCAGTTTCAATGAAATAAAAAGGAGTACAAAATGAAAATAGGTTTTATAGGCTGCGGAAATATGGCGTCCGCAATGATTGGCGGTTTAATTAAAAACAATGTATGCACCCCCGTGGAAATAACAGCCTCCGCCAAAACGGAAGCAAGCATACATAAAGCAAAAACCACCTTTGGCATAAATGTAACAGTAGATAACACAGAGGTTGCCAAAGCAGGCGAAATATTGGTGCTTGCGGTTAAACCCCAATACTATGAAGAAGTAATAAATGAAGTTAAAGCATATATTTCCGAAAATACAATAATAATTTCCATTGCCCCGGGCAAAACACTTTCTCTTTTAACAAGTCTTTTTGGGGAAGGCTCTAAGGTTATAAGAACAATGCCAA
The DNA here is from genome assembly GCA_964388305.1 of uncultured Lachnospiraceae bacterium. GTDB lineage: Bacteria > Bacillota > Clostridia > Lachnospirales > CAG-274 > JAJQCI01. Next base: position 12,278 of record CAYMAA010000038.1, read on the forward strand.
ACACACCTGCCCTTGTAGGCGAGGGTATGACGGGGGTTTGCCCGAACGAAAACATAACTCCGCAGGATATGGAAAAAGCAATGAAAATACTTTCCTCCTTTGGCAGAGCAAAAATTGTAAAGGAAAACGAAATGGATGCGGTAGTTGCGGTAAGCGGCAGCTCTCCCGCTTATGTTTTTATGTTTATAGAAGCTCTTGCGGACGGCGCTGTTGCCGCAGGTATGGCAAGGCAGGCAGCCTATGAGTTTGCCGCTCAGGCGGTTTTGGGCAGTGCAAAAATGGTTTTGGAAACAGGTCTGCACCCCGGTGAACTAAAGGATATGGTCTGCTCTCCCGGAGGCACAACAATAGCCGCCGTAAAGTCCTTGGAGAATAACGCTTTCAGAGGCAGTATAATAAACTGTATGGAGGAGTGTGTTAAAAAATGCAAAGGTATGTAAAAAAGGCAGCAGCTTTTGCCGCTGCACTAATGCTCCTTTTTCCTCAAAATATATTCGCTTTGGAAAAAGATATTAATTTAAGCGAAATTGCCGCAAATGCACTTCTAAATGAAAGCTCCTATCTTGCGGAGGGAAACCACGAAAAGTGGATAGACCGTCTGAATTTTGGAGAAAACACTTATGCCGAGGAATTTTATAAAACCTTGGAAAACAGCCTTTCTTCAAATAAAAATTTTCTTATCGACCCTACTTTGGCGGAGGAATTTGACACAGGCAAGTACGGTATTCATATAACGGATATAACAATCAGCGGAACGGCAGAGCCAAATAATAATTTAACCTCCCGGCAACAGGCGGAAAATATAGTTAATCAGGCTTCGGATAAAATATATGAAAAACTTTCAGATGTTTCCCTAAATGCGTCTATGGCATATTACGCTTTCAGAACGGATCACCCCGAGGTTTTTTGGCTTAATAAAAATATCAGCTTCACCCCGACCGTCAACATTAAAGTATTTGACGATAACACCTTTGTTTTAACCCAAGGTATTTATTTAGTCCTTAAAGCCGACAGTAAAAACGAACAAAACGACAGAGCGGATTTTACTGATATTCGCTATGAAAAATATACAGACCCAAATGCAATATATGATGCCATAGCTAAAAGAGATTTGGCAGTTAAAAGCATAATCTCCGCCGCACCCAACGGAGATACATACCAAAAGGTGCAATATTTTAATGAGTACTTAACAAAAATAAATGACGCAAACACAGTTTCCGCAGGTGTTGAAAGCGGAACAGCCTCCGAGGACTGCGGCGAGTGCATTACCGCACTTTTGGGAAAAAGCGGCGCTGAGGGGCCAACCTGCGAGGGTTATGCCAAAGCCTTAAAGGTACTGTGCGATAATGCAGGCATACCCTGTGTTTTGGCAATGGGCGAGGGCAAATATTCCCAATCATCTAATGCAGAGCTGCATATGTGGAATAATATTCAGGCGGAAAACGGCTGTTGGTACGCAACGGACGTTACTTGGAATGATCCGCTTGTTATAGAAAACAATAAATATGTTCCAAGCAAGGGCAATGAAAATTATCTCTTTGTGTCCGCAAATGAAGAAATAAACGGCTTAGCCTTTTCAGTTTCCCATAAAGAGAAAAACGCAATTATGGAAAATGTACCCATATATATTACAAACGGGCCGAAGCTAAGTGCCCTGCCCTACTCCTCCCAATCCGTTAAGGACGAAACAGGCAGCCAAAAAACAGCCTATTCCACCCCAAACCTAACTCTTACAAACAACATAATAACATTAAACGATGTTCAAAGCGTAAAATCCGCCAAAATACAGGTTGCTTATCCAAACGGGCAAACCTACTGCTATACAAAAGGCACGGTAACAATGGCAGAAAACCAAAACAACAGCTATACAGGCACATTTAAGTATAATTGGCAAAATGCCCCCTCAAATGCCGTCCTGCAGGCACGGGCTATAGTAAATGCCGTTATAAACAATAAGGAAGTAACCCTTGTTTCCCAACCAACAGAAATAACAAATAATTAAAAGAACGCTGATTAATTCACTGAAGTAAATTAATCAGCGTTTCTGTAAATAGGCAAAATCATAATTTTTAAAGGTACCTATAATACAATTATAAAACAAAGCCGCCGTTATATGCCGATATATAATTACATCGAAAAGCTTATAGACGCCACATAAGAGATTATAAGCATAAATCCCAAAATTCTTGAAAGTTTTACATACTTCTTTGTAAACACAGTAATAATGGCAATTATTGTGGAAGCGGCTCCAAACCCAAGTATTATAACGGAAGCCGGCTCGTTAAAGTAAATGCTGCCCCCTGTGTAAAGAAGATCCCCAAACACAAGTATAATAAAGTTAAATATGTTGCTGCCCGTAACATTGCCTATAGATGCGTTGAAATTGCCAAGTCTTACAAGGTTTATTGATGCCGTAAGCTCGGGCAGAGATGTTACAACCCCCAAAAATACCGCTCCGGCAACGGTTTTGCCTAAATCCAGCGTATCGGCAATTTTATCCGTAACCATTGTTAAAATTATGCTTACAACAACCAAAAGCGCCGCAAAAATAATAAATCTAACAAATATTTGAGCAGGTGTAAGCTCCGTGGCAGGAGCATTGTCGTTGTCCGCACCGTCATCAGCGGCAATCAGCTTTACATTTATAATATATATAATAAGAATAAGCACAGAAGCCAAATCTATGTGAAATAACCCCAAATTTAATGTGGAATTGGGATGTGTTATGCCAAAATAGCAGGACGCAAACATAAGCAGCGTAAGTATAAGCGTAAACAAATGTGTCCCCGATACCTTTGATGTTTTGTAAATATGCGCCGCAAACAGCAAACACAAGCCGTAAATAATTAAATTAAAAATATCGCTGCCAAGCACATTCCCCAAAACAAGTCCCGGTTCTTTTACGATCGTAACAGCCGTAATGCTTGTAAAAAGCTCCGGCAGACTTGTTACTGCCGCCAGCATAACTCCGCCTATAAATGCCCCTGATAAATTGGTCTTTTTGTCCAGCTCATCTACATAAAACGAAAGCTTTATAGAAAAATAAACCACAAGTACCGCCAAAACCACATATTCCAAATATATCGCCATATTACCTCTCCTTGTTTGTATAATAGTAAAAACTGCTAAATAACATATTAATTCTCTCTGCTCCCACTCGACTTTCGGGAAGTTAATATTTGTGGCTTCCCTTGTTGTATAGCTCTTTTAGACTCCTGTTAGAGATTCAATTAGCGGTTCAAACATAAATGCGTTCAAGTGAATACTTTCAGGCGTAAGTCAAGGATATTCGTACTCCGCTATGGCTACGCATACTTCAGAACCTTTGCTGCGCAAAAGTGTCGCTTAGAACCCGAAAGAAATCGGAATGCCCGCATGGCAGGTTTTTCTTTAGCAAAACTTATGAGCCTTAAGAGGCGGTGAACTTCCTTACTTGGTTAAAAAAGGTGTTGCTTGCAAAAACCATTCACGGGTTTGA
>CAYMAA010000039.1:0-15411 GCA_964388305.1 uncultured Lachnospiraceae bacterium
AATAACTTCATCCTGCGTAACTGCTCACCCCTTTCAGATGCATCTGTATATAAGAGCATAAAAGTCCTCAAAAGGTTCACAAATTTTTTGGGAAACACTGATTAATTCGTTGAAGTAATTTTCGAGAGAAGATGTTAAGAACTAATTAATCAGTGTTTACTTAATGTTTAAAAATACTGAAACCGCTTTTTATGTCGTATTCTATTTCTCTCGCTATTCTAAAAATGTTTTTCCCCTCGCAGTTTACAATAATATCCGCATATTTTTCGTATAAAGGTATTCTCTCGTTATAAAGCTCCTCAAAGCTCTGCCCTTCTTTTATGGCAACCCCTCTTCTGCCAATATCCCCCAGCCTTTCAAGCAGTGACTCACAGCTTAGCTTTAAATAAACTATCTTTCCCACTTCCTTAAAATGCTCCATTGCCTCTTTTCCGTAAACAGCGCTGCCCCCTGTAGCAATAACCGTATTCTTTGCGGAAATCTTTTTGTTTGTTTCATTCTCCAAGCAAATAAACCCCTCTATTCCCTTTTCCTCAATAATCTCATACAAAAGCCTGTCTGTAATATTCTGAATAACCAAATCCGTATCCAAAAACCTCATTCCCATAAATTTTGCAAGCATAACCCCCACGGTGCTTTTGCCAACCCCCGGCATACCGGTTAAAATTATGTTTTTCACAGTTATCACCCCCTATATTAATAAAAGCAAGCCGCCCAATTAACCATCTGTATCAGCGGTCAGGTTTGCCTTTTCCAAGCGTTTGCAAATAACAGGCGCAAACCAAACAGCCGCCAAAATTTTAATAATATCCCCCGGTATATATACCGGAACGCAAATTATAACAGCCTCCAAAAGCTTTACACCGGAAGAAAAATAATACCAAAGCGTTCCGCAAGCATAGCATAAAGCCGTGCCCAAACAAAGTCCCAAAAAGCATATCACCCTGCCAAGCCTTATCTTGCTGTCCTTAAAGGCGTCCACAACAATTCCGCCAACAGCTATTGTTGCAAAGAAGCCAACAGTATAGCCTCCTGTAGGGCCAAGCAGCTTTTCAGGCCCGTTCATAAAGCCGGAAAACACCGGCAGACCCGCAAGTCCGATAATAAAATAAACAAAATAGCTTATAAATGTCTTTCTTGCTCCTATAATATATATTGCAAAATAAAGCGCCAAATTTGTAAGCGTAACAGGCTCGGGCCCCAGGGGTATCGAAAAAGGCCCCAAAACACATATTACACCTGCCAGTACCGCCGTTACCACCATATTGTAGGTTTTGTCCCTGTCCTTCATGCACTTCCCTCCATTTTATGAAGCTTCTGTTCTCATCTGTTTTTAGTATATCCTTATTTGGCGAAAATTGCAAGCATAGCTAAAGATATATATATTAAAGACCGTAAAAAATAATTTTTAATGGAATTTTTACTTAAACTTTCTTTATATATGTGTTATAATAAAGTAAAAAAGAAAGAAGGAAAGCTATGCCAATAAATAAAAATACCAAAATGTATTACATATTAAATTTTTTAATGCTTGTTGCAGGCTCTGTTATTGCCGCCTTCGCCATAGAGTGCTTTTTAGTCCCCGTAAAAATACTGGACGGGGGCATTACGGGTATAGGCATTATAATTAATCAGCTTACCAATATCCCTTTGGGCGCTCTTGTTTTTGTATTTAACATACCTTTTCTGTTTGTGGGTATGCGCCAAATGGGCAAGCGTTTTGCAGTTAAAGCGGCAGGAGCAATGGTGCTGTTTTCGGTTTTCCTGGAGGTATTCGGCAGCAAACACGTTTATATGACGGAGGAGCCGTTTTTAGCCACGGTATTCGGCGGTATATTTTTGGGTTTGGGTGTAGGCGCAGTGCTTCGTGCAGGAGGCTGTTTGGACGGCACTGAAACCCTTGCGCTTTTAATAAGTAAAAAAACCTCGGTTTCTGTAGGTCAGTTTGTGCTAATGTGTAATGTTGTAATTTACATTATAGCGGGTATTATATTTACTCCCGACAGAGCAATGTACAGCTTAATAACCTATTTTATAGCCTCAAAGGTAGTGGATATGGTAGAAACGGGTCTTGAGCAGGGCAAAGCCGTAATGATAATTACAAACGAGGGAGAAAGAATTGCAAGAACAATTTACAGTAAGCTTGGCAGAACAGTTACCATGCTTGAGGGCGAGGGTCTTATAAGCGGCAAAAAGGTTGTTTTATACTGCGTTGTAACAAGAGTAGAGCTTCACGAGCTTAAAAGACTTATAAGAAACGACGACGCCAGTGCGTTTATGACTGTTTCAGATGTGTCTGAAATAGTGGGAAAGCACATTAAAAAAGCACCGAAACGCTCTCAAACAGCTAAAAAAGCCAATTAATGAAGCTCCGATTAATTCGCTTAATCAAATTTTATGTTTCTTTAGTACACCTCTGAAAATTATGGCAAGTTTGGCAAAATCATAATTATTAGAGGTGTCCTTTATATATACTGTTTGCAAAGGTCAGCCGTGTGCGTTTTTATACTTAAAAGTTAATAAATATTAAGAAAGTCCGCCGTATTGGAACAAAAGACATTGATTTTTACAAAAAGACCTCAGTTTTACCCCAAATTTATATTTAATTAAAGGTCAGTTTCTTACGGTAAATTAATTTTTTATTAAGTTTTATTAATAATTTATTTTTACTGTTTTTTATTGATCTCTTTTGGGTGTTGACTTAATATATTTTTAATGATAAAATACATAACGATCAAAATGGGAATTGAGTTTTGCCTGTTTTGATATACATTGTAAGAGGAAGTTATTTTTATTTTATTTTTTATAAATGAAAGGGATGCAAATAAAATGAAGAAATTTTTAGCATTAGCTATATCTGCAATAATGATGGTTGCTGTATTTACAGGCTGCGGCGGAACAGACGCTGCCGATGTTGCCGACACAACAGAAGCAACTACTGAAATTACCGTTGACGTTGAAGAAGACGTTGAAACAACTACTGAGGCTGTTGTAGACGTTGAAGAAGACGTTGAAACAACTACTGCTGTTGCTGAGTAATTTTTACACATAACAGACAAAATTTAAACATAATGTAATTGCCATAGAATTAAAAAACCTCTTACAATTTTTTGGTTTTTACAGTAAATAAATTCAGCCGAGGGAGGTTTCTTCCTTCGGCTGTTTTCATATATTTTTAATTATTAATATTATTAATTATATTTTATATCATCAGGCTTTTAAGCGCCGCAAGTCCCAGCTCATAACTTAAGGAGCCAAAGCCGCAAATCTGCCCGGCGCAAACAGGCGCTGTAACGGAAGTATGCCTAAACTCCTCCCTTTTGTGTATGTTGCTCATGTGTACCTCAACAAAAGGAATTTCGTTTACTGAAGCAATGGCATCTCTTATGGCATAGCTGTAGTGAGTAAATGCCCCCGGGTTAATTACAACTCCGTCAACCTTTTCATAATAGCATTTTTGAATATAGTCAATAATTTCTCCCTCATGGTTGCTTTGAAAAATCTCTATATCATACCCAAGCTCCGCCGCTTTTTCCTTTGCTTTGTCCATAATCTGACTGTAGTTAAGGTTTCCGTAAACTCCACGCTCTCTTATTCCCGTAAAGTTAATGTTAGGCCCGTTAATAATGCGTACCTTTTTGCCCGTAACCCCGCCGGAATCCTCGTTTAAAAACTCAGCAACGGAATCTATAATGTTCTGCACACACCTGTCCACATTTCTTTCGGAAACATCTACAATAAGATCTGCCGCCTCTTCGTATAAAGGCGCTCTTTCCTCCAAAAGCCTTGTAATTTCACCAATTTTGTCCTCCACATTGAGAAGCGGCCTGTTTTTATCAAACTTAGTATTTTCATAAATGCTTTCGGGAGTGCTTTTTAAGTACACAATAATGCCGTTTTTCCGTAAAGCCTCAATATTTTCCGGGTTTTTAACTACTCCGCCGCCTGTGGCAATTATCTTTTTGTAGGCTTTGCCAAGGTTCTGGCAAAGGCTCGTTTCCTGCTGCCTGAAAAACTCCTCGCTGTATTCTCTGAAAATATCCGATATGGACATACGGTAATAGTCCTGTATTTGCATATCCATATCAATAAATTTTCTTTTAAGAATTACTGCAAGCTTTCTCCCCAGGGTGGTTTTTCCGCTGCCCATAAAGCCGATAAGTACAATATTCTTCTCCGTGTAGATTTTACTCATTTGTTTTACCTCTTTCATTTTCCTTAAATACTTCCGTTAATTCTTTTTTTAATTTATTTAACAATCCCGGGGGGAATTTTTCATCGTGCCATATTTCCGATGCCGCAGCGCCCTGATAAACAAGCATATCAAACCCGTTAATACACCTTATACCCTTTGCCGCCGCAAGCCTTAACAGCTCCGTTTCCCACGGGGTGTAAATCACATCCATACAAACCTCTGCCCTGCAATCCTCAAAAAAATTTTCGCTTAAGGGAGAAAGACCTGTTTTTTCACCAAAGCCTATGGTGGTTGCGTTTATTATAATCTCCGTATCCTTTATATTTTCCGCTTCATCCAATGTTAAAGTAATTATTTCATTTTGAAAATACGTCTTTAGCCTGTTCTTTAAAGCGTCAGCCTTTGCCAATGTTCTGTTGGCAATGTAAAGCCTTTTAACTCCGCCTTTAAGCATTGCGTATGCAACAGCCTTTGCCGCTCCTCCGGCGCCGAGCAAAAGACAAACCTTGCCCCCAAGCTCTATTCCTCGTGATGAAAAGGAATACTCCACGCCAATAACATCAGTATTGTAACCCTTAAACCCGTTTTTTACAGGCTTGAGAGTATTTACAGCGCCGATTACACAAGCAGTATCGTCAATTTCCGCAAGATAGTCCATAACGCTCACCTTGTGCGGAACGGTTACATTCATTCCCCTAATACCCAAGGCAAATGCCCCTTTTACCGCTTCTCCCACACTCTCTTTTTTTGTGGGAAATGTAACGTAAACACTGTTTTCATCAATGCTTTCAAAAATTTTGCTGTGTATGCAGGGTGAAAAGCTGTGATCAACAGGATCTCCAATAAGTCCGTAAACACCTGTTTTTCCGTTTATAAAACTATTTGCCATTTTTAACTCTCCTAAAATAAAAAAATAATATAATCCTTTCCAAAGGACGTTTTACCGCCGTTATAAGCTCGTCCCTTTTGTCAGCCTTTTTAACCATTACGGAATATATGCCGTTTAAATTTCCCAAAAGAACGTCCGTAAATATCTGGTCGCCCACAACAGCGCATTTTTCCGCCTTTGCCCCCATAATTTTAAGGAGTTCGTTAAGACCCTTGCTTAAAGGTTTTTTTGCTTTCCATATATATGGAATACCTAACCCCTCGCAAAAGTTCTCCGCTCTTTCCCGTCTGCTGTTTGAAAGCACTCCTATGGCTATACCCGCCTCTTTAAGATTTCTGAAATATTTTAAACACTCCTTTGTGGGATATTTTACAAAATAAGGAACAAGTGTATTGTCTATGTCAAAAATAACCGTGTCTATTCCCAATTCTTTAAGTCTATTGGGTGTAAGACTGAATACATCGTCCAAATATTCCTTTGGATAAAATAAATTATTCATATTATAAACCTCTCAAACAACTATCCTCAATATATAAATTATACTAACTATCATTAAAAATGTCCAGTAGTTTTTTATATATAGCAAAAAAGCATATTACAAAAAAATAAAATGCCCTTTACTTTTTGCTGCGGCTATAATATAATTGCAATTAACCAAATGTAAATGGAGAATTGCTATGAAAGAAATTTTAAAAGCCGAAAATTTAACGGATAAGCAGGCGGAACAGTTTATAAAATATAAAGAGCTGCTTGTTGAATGGAATAAAAAAATAAACCTGACAGCAATAACAGAAGAAGATGAAATTGCACGCAAGCATTTTGCGGACAGCTTAACCCCCTTAAGGTTTGTAAGCCTGAAAAATAAATCCGTAATAGATGTAGGCACGGGAGCAGGCTTTCCCGGGCTGCCATTAAAAATCGCAGAGCCAACCGTAACTCTTACCCTTTTGGACAGCCTCAATAAAAGAATATCCTTTTTAAATAACCTATGCGCCTCCCTTGACCTGAAAAATGTTGTGTGCATACACGGAAGAGCCGAGGATATGGCAAAAACCGATATGAGAGAAGCCTACGACTTTGCCGTGTCCCGTGCTGTGGCAAGTCTGCATATACTTGCGGAGTTTTGTCTGCCCTTTGTAAAAACAGGCGGCACATTTATTGCCCTTAAAGGCCCCGATCCGCAAAATGAAATAGCCTCCGCACTATCCGCCATAAAAAAATTGGGCGGCGCTTTGGAAAAAACCGAAACCGTTAGTCAATACGGCTATACACATACCTTGGTTTTTATAAAAAAAATATCCCGTACGCCCAAGCAGTATCCCCGTTCAATGTCAAAAATCAAAAAAAGTCCGCTTTAAATGTATAAAACTCCGTATACTGTCAATACTAACCTTAAAGAGGTGGTATTTATGACAAGGTACAGAGTTTTTTTAATAATAATACTTATATTTTCACTGCTTACACTGGGCGCTCTTACGGGTTATTTTGTTTTTGCGCCAAGCTCCCCCTCAGTTAGCGGCACAACCCCTGCGCCAAACCTTTCCAACAGCTTGCAGAAGGCTTCTACGAAAGAAACAATCAACTCCAACACAAAAATAGTGTACGAATATGTTTATTTGGGCGGTCATAAGGAAGTAAACGAAACCACTGCGCCCAAAAGCTGGTTTGGCTTAAATTTGTCCCAATTCCGCACTCTTTTTGAGGATTGGCAGATTAAGGAGTTCAGTCCTCAAAAAATAATAGTTTCCAAAAATATGAATACCTACTCACCCAATCACTATGTTTTGGGTGTGTATAACGGCTATGTTGCCGTATTTCAAAAAAATGACGCGGAAAAAACAAATGTAAAGCAAGTAACAAAAACTCCGGTAGCCTCCCTGCCCGAGCAGGAGCAAAAAAAATTAACTAACGGAATAGACTTTTACGGCGACTCCGAGCTTATATCAATTCTTGAAGATTATGAAACCTGATAGGTTAATAAGTAAATATTATATTTTATTTTGTGCAAAAATACAATAAAAATAACAAGCATTGTGCAACTCACACAAAAAATTCTTTAAAATTTGTTAATCTTCGTTCACACATATAGCTCTAATCTGATATAATCATACTTGTGAAAACCCTTAAACATTTTCACATACAGTTTTATAACATCCCCCAATATGTTTATAAACTGTAAAACCCCATAAAAATACCTTCTCTTTATTGAAAAGGACTGCCTTCCCCGGCAGTCCTTTTTCCTTATAAAACAAAAACGCCGCAATTAAGCGGCGCTGTTTTACTTATTTAACCAAGCAAGAAAGTCCGCTGCAGCGCTTCAGAAGTTTTACTGCGGCAAAAGTTCTGAAGTATGCGCAGCCGTAGCGAAATAAGAATATCATTTACTAACAATGCTTATTGGGTTGTTAATAGGAGGTATGCTCATAGTCATAGCTTCTCCGTATATAACTTCAAGCTCATCACCTACTGAAATTTCATCGCTGTTTACGGAGTTTCCCTCTCCGTCGGTTATTTTCGTATCATCATTTACAACAATAACAACCTCGCCTATTTTACTGTCCTCAACTAAAATACCGTTATCGCTTATTTCCTTTACAACACATTCCCCAAGAGGAACCTCATCACCTTCATTGCCTTCAATAACAATTTTCACAGGACTGTTAATTGGCGGTATGCTCTTTGTCATAGCTTCTCCGTATACTATGTTAAGCTTATCACCTACTGAAATTTCATCTCCGCTTACGGGGTTTCCCTCTCCGTCGGTTATTTCCGTATTATTTACAATTATAACAACCTCGCCTATTTCACTGTCCTCAACTAAAATGCCTTCCTCCCCGATTTCCTTTACAGTACATTGAGATATAATATTTTCATCGGTTCCGCTGCCTGCATACAGCTTTAAAAACTCTAACTCTTCGGCAGGTATGTACATAATGCCGTCATCAATTACAGGCACACCCTCCAGTTCCAAAAAGGCATAGTCGTCTTCCCTAATACCATCATCTATGTAGCTTAAAGATGCATAACCATAGCCTGTTGTAAACTTAATGCTTTCATCTTCATTTAAAGCTACGGTAACGCTTTTTTCTTCACCGTTCCATTCAACATTAAAGCCAAGCTCGGCGCATATCTCTCTAAGAGCCATATATTTTTTTCCGAAAAACTCAGTATTTTCTTCGGCAAAAGCATTTACCCCAAAACAAAAAATCAAGGCAAATGCAGATGCTGTAAAAATTTTTCTTTTCATAGCAATCATCTCCTTTGCCTCGATTATACATTAAGCATTAATGTTTGTCAATAGTCCAAAAAAAGTTAAAAAATATCCTTATTCGCAAAATCAAAAAAGTGTTCAAAATCCTTTATAAACATAGTATTTTTAAGTGTAATAAAGTTTACCTCGCTTATAATTTCAAAGTCGCTTATATCTATTTTTTTAATAACTCCCATGTCTATTTCGTTCTTAACAACCTTTTCAGGTATAAATGTTATTCCGTAATCATCTTCAACCATTTTTTTAATAACATCAACGCTTCCAACCTCTACAACGGACTTAAAATCGCCAAAGTCGTAGCCAAAGTGTTCAAGCTTCTGTTCAAACATATCTCTTGTTCCCGATCCCTTTTCTCTCACAATAAGTCTGTTTTTAAATAAATCCTCAATATCTGCTTTTTCATTTAACGGGTTTTTTGACGAACTTATACATACAACCTTGTATTTGCCAAGCGTTTTGCAGTTGTAACGGTTTTTTTCAAACTGCCCTTCCGCAAATACAAAATCCAACGAGCCTTTTTGAAGCATATAAAGAAGGCTCTCAATATTCTCTACCTGAACAACAAGCTTTGTTTCCGCCACGCTGTCCATATATTTTTCTATTATACTTGGCAGCACATATTCTCCAAAGGCCTTAGTGGCTCCCATTTTAATACTGCCGGTTTTTTCGGAAACAGACTTTAGCCTTCTCTCAATTTTGGCACAGTCTGCCCTTAATGTAATAAGCATATCCCTCAAAAGCTCGCCCTCCGGGGTAATACACATATTTTTTCCTTCCTTAAAAAACAACCTTACATTGTACATCTCCTCAATGTACTTAATGTGCTGTGTAACAGCAGGTTGAGTGAGTCCCAGCTTTTCAGCTGCTTTGGTGTAGTTTTTTGTTTCACACACCGTTAAAAAAGTGTTAACTCTAAAGTCAAGCATAATATTATCCTCCCCCTACTAAGGTTAACAGTCACAATACCTTAAAATAAACCAAATAAAATCTGTCCCCATAAACAGTCTCTTAAAGATCCGTAAAGTATTATAAATTTATTTATCCTACTTTATATTATATAATTAATTTATCAATATTTCAAGTATTTTTTTCTTAAATAATCAAAAAAAATTAGAAATTTTTGACTTTTGCCATTTTATTGCAAATGCCATGTTCAATAAAATCTTGTCTGTTATGCCTGTTTCTGTCCTAAAAACAGCTTATACTGTTATTAAAAAAAACCGCCCCATAAGGGGCGGCAAATATATAAAAATTTCTCTTTATTTTTATTCTTTTACGGCACCCATAGTTACACCGGTCATAAAGTACTTCTGGCAGAATGGGTAAATAAATACAAACGGAAGAATTGCAATGATGATAGCGGCGCTCTTAACTGTGTTAAGCTGAGCGTTGTAGTTACTGTCAAGTGTAAATGTATCATCAATAACAAGAGTTCTTAACTTAACCTGGAAGTTGTACCACTTTGTATTTGAAATGTAGATAACGTATCTTACATATTCAGACCACATTGCAACTGCAAAGAACAAGCCGATTGATGCAAGAGCAGCCTTTGAAAGAGGAAGTACAATACGGAAGAATGTTCCGATAGGTGTACATCCGTCAATATCGGCAGCTTCAAAAAGAGCCTGCGGCAGCTGTTCAAAGAAGGATCTCATAAGTACCAAGTTGTAAACATTCATTGAAAGAGGAAGTATAATAGCCCATAATGAATTGTAAAGACCAACTGCTCTTACAACTAAGAATGTAGGGATAGTACCTGCCGAAAACATCATTGTAAACAGGAACATATATCCGAAAAACTTGTTGCCTGGCATTTCTCTCTGAATAAGTATGTAAGCGCCTATTGCGGAAAGAAGAAGACCGATGACAGTACCCATAACTGTTGTATAAACAGATACAAGGAATGCTCTTAAATACTCAGAGCCGCCTCTTGCAAGCACATAAACATAACCGTCAATTGTAGGCTTTTCAGGCCAAAGAGAAAATCCATAGCCTGCGCCCGCATCAAATGAGTTCGCAATAACCTTTACTATAGGAAGAAGCATGGCAACCATAAGCAAAACCATAAATAAGCCGTTAAATATAGCAAATATAGATCTCCCTCTGTATCTTTTATCAGTTAAACTAAACTTATATACCATTACGCTTTACCTCCCCTCTTATACTAAACCGTATCCTCTTACCTTCTTGGCAATGTTATCTGTGATAACTACAAGAATTAAGGATACAATAGATCTGAATACACCGATTGTTGTAGAATAACCGTAGTCCGCAAGACCAACAGATGGCTTAAGACCTACACGGTATGTATATGTTGCAATAACGTCGGATACTGAAAATACCAAGTCGTTGTAAAGTACGAATACAGACTCGAATACGTTAAGCACCTTTGCAAGGTTAAGTATAAATACTACCAAAATTGTATTGGCAATAGAAGGAAGTGTTACATTAAGTGTCTGCTGCCATCTGTTAGCGCCGTCAATCTCAGCGGCCTCATAAAGATCCTGAGAAACACCTGCAAGAGCGGCAATGTAAATAACCGTGCCCCAGCCAATCTCTTTCCATCTGTTAGCAAAGTACCATATAATAGGCCATGCCTTTGTATCGGTCAGCCAGTCCTTTTGCTGCATGGCTTCCTCCGAAATCAGTCCCAAGTTGTAAAGCAGTTCGTTAAACAAACCGTTTGGCTGAAGTAAAATAACAAATATAGATGCAACAACTACCCATGAAAGGAAGTGAGGCAAATATAAAACGGTATTAACTACCTTTTTAATAATAGCGTGCTGAATTTCGTTAAGAAGAAGTGCAACTACTACTGAAGTAACCATTGCGAGAGCAAGGTTTACAAGACTCAGTATAAGCGTATTCTTAAAAGAATTCCAAAACGATGGGTCGGCAAACAGCCTTTGGAAGTTAGCCATTCCTACAAATTCAGGTTCCTTGCCGTTTGGTTTGTAGTTATAAAATGAATATTTAATACCATACATAGGAGCATAGTAGAAAATAAATAATACTACAACTACAGGTATAAACATAAGGTAAAACCAGCCATATCTCTTCATTCTTGTAAGAAGAGGAGGCTTTTTTACTACTATGTGGTCATAATTTCCTTTTTGTACCGGTTGAGCCATTTAATTCACCCTTTCTTTTCAATAAACTCAATTAATCTTCAATAGAAATTTTGTTAAGGTCCTCAAGAATAGCAGTTCTCTGGCTCTCGGTAGCAGCCTTGTATTCTTCAATAGCCTCATCAACATTCTTACCCTCAACAACAACATTTGCCACAAGCTGTCTCTTTGCAACTTCAACATCGGGCAGCTGAACTGCAACTACCGTTGTAATTGTAGGCACGTCATAAATCTTGCTGTCAGCGTCAAATACATCAAGAGAATCGGTAATTCTCTCATCAATCGCAATAGGATCGTCAAATTCTGTTATGGAAAGAGCCGCCTCATAGAAGGATTTTTCAAACAGTGTGCTTGGGTCGCTTAAGCATGGAAGCTGCTCAGCCTCTGTTTTATCATCGTTTGTATATTCATAATGAACTCCCTCAACACCGTGAGTAAACAGCATCTGTCCTTCGCCGCCGTCATGTGAATATTCAATAAAGTTCTTGAATAAGAAAGCGGTTTGCTCCTCCGATGTAAATACCGATGTTACATAAGCCGTTGAAGGTCTTTCAATGTAATATTCCTTTTCCAAATCGAAGGATGGAAGAGCCTCAAGCACAGCCTCAGGGTTGCCTATTTTAAGGTTATTGTCAAGAGTTTTTGCCCACTGACCTGCCCAGTAGTTAAATGCGCCAACCGTACCGTTATAGAACTTGTCACGGCAGGTAGATGTTTTGTTTGTAACAGCGCCCGGGTCAATAAGACCGTCTACATAAGCCTGTCTCATTCTCTCAAGAGCGGCTTTCATTTCAGGCTCTAAAACACCGTCGATAAATTCGCCCTTTTCTTCATCATAGTGGAAGTCCGGTCTTGCGTCCTGATAAAATTCTCTTAAATAAATTTCATAAGGACTCTCTGTTGAAATAAGACCTGCGGCAGTAATGGGATAAATTGGGTCAGAGCCGTATTTTTCCTTGTATCCGTCCACACTCTTGATGTTCTTAAAAGCCTTTAACATATCGTAAAATTCTTCATAGCTTGTAGGCTCGCTGATTCCCAATGCGTCCATCCAGTCCTTTCTAACATAAGTAACCGTACCGCCGCCTCTTTGGTTAGGAAAACCGTAAAGACCCTTAACTCCGTCATCAAAGTTAATAACTCTCAGGTTATCAACATATTTTTCATTAACAATGCCGGATTTCTTAAGGTCGGAGCTTTCCCAATATTCGGATAAATCTCTAAGCACGCCCTCAGCCGCATAAGATGGATAATATGTAGAACCAAGCTCAATTATGTCGCAGGGTTCGCCTGCCGCAAAGGTAATAGATACCTTTTCATAATACTGGTTATGCTCGGGCTTTTGAATATCCAAAGCAATGCCTGTCAGTTCTTCATATTTGTCCTGGAAAATTTCCAAGCCGTTTTCGGGAGTAAGTATTGTAGTTGCCATCATGGTAATTTTACCATTCTCGCCGCCGCTATCTCCTACACCCTTACAGGCAGAAAGACTTGAAACCATTAACAAAGCAACTGCCAATGTAGCCGCTTTTGTTAAAACTTTCTTTTTCATAAAAATCCCCCTTTGCATATTTTTAGGTAATTTGCATAAAATTATCGCACTTGCAATCGCAAATGATAAAATGTGCAATAATTAATCTATATATATAATACCTTTTTTTAGTCAATTTGTAAAGACACTTTTTGAATTTTTTTAAATTTTTTCTTCAACTTTTTTTAAATCGGCGAAATAATCACCAAAACAAACGGAAATTTTTATAACTTTCTCACAAAAATAAATTTACCTCCGCATAAATTTCTCAATGCGAAGGTAATTTTTGGCAAATTGCCTAAATCTGCTCTCCCTCAAAAAAATCCGGTATTTCATCAGCCGAGCGCCTTTTGCAGTTTTTTGAAGAAAAATAAACGCAGCTGCCGCAGCTGCCCTCTTTGTCACAACGGCTCCATTCCCCCTCCAAAGGTCTGTAATATCTGCAAGCGCTCCTGCTCCTCCTGCATCCTCTTTCCATGTAAGCTCACCTGCCCAAAAAATCATTAATCACAAAGCTATTTTATTCAAAAGCAAAAAAATTATTCAATTCCTGTATTGCATTAATACATTAATACGAAAAAATATTATGGGCATTTCTAAAAAGCAGAGTAAAGCCAAACGCTGACAGAATTTTCAAGAGCAATGAAAAGAATTCGCTATAGCAGCAGTTCTTTTTTAACCGCCCAAAAGAGTTGATTTTTTAGGCGGTTAAAAATATTTTCACAAATAATTACATAGTCAGTTTTCCGTGTTCTTCATAATTGCAAACGGATTTTACAGAGTTATCTTCGTTTACAAAAACAACCTTTGGTTTATGGCTTTTCGCCTCTTCGGGTGTAAGGGAGGCGTAGGACATAATTATTATTTTATCCCCCTGAGATACCTTGCGTGCCGCCGCACCGTTTAAGCATATCATACCGGAGCCGGGCGTGCCGAAAATTGTATAGGTTTCAAATCTTTCACCGTTGTTTATATCCACAATGGCAACCTTTTCGTACTCCAGAATATCTGCCGCCTCGCACAGAAGGGGGTCTACGGTTATGCTGCCTACATAGTTTAGCTCCGCCTGAACAACGGTTGCCCTATGTATTTTGCCTTTAAGCATTTCTATTGTCATAATTACTGCCTCCTTTTAAGCCTTTTTAAAGCTCTACGCTGAAGTTATCTATAAGTCGGGCGGAATTGCCCATATAAACCGCACAGGCGCAGAGAACGGAGCTTTCTATTGTATCAACAGGCTCTAACGAAAGAGCGTCCACTATTGAAACATAATCTATTTTTGTAATGCCAACGCTTAATATTATTTGTGAAATCGCATCAATTATCTTTTTGGAGCTTCTCTCTCCGTCAAGTATCATTTGCTTGCCTGTTTCCATCGCCTTGTTTATAATTGGGGCGGCTTTACGCTCCTCTTCACTTAAATAGGAGTTGCGGGAGCTTTTTGCAAGACCGTCCTCTTCCCTTATTATAGGGCAGCCGTTTATTTTAACATTCATATTAAGATCCAGCGCCATACGTTTTATAACGGCAAGCTGCTGAGCGTCCTTTTCTCCAAAATAGGCATTATCGGGAGTTACTATGTTAAAAAGCTTGTTTACAACGGTTTGAACGCCTCTGAAGTGTATGGGACGGGTTTTTCCGCAAAGACCGCCCGTTAAGCCGTTCATATCCACATAAGAGCAAAAGCCTTGAGGATACATTTCCGAAACCTCGGGAGCAAAAATAAGGTCTACTCCCTCTTTTTCGCAAAGGGCGCTGTCCCTGTTTAAATCTCTGGGATAGTTTTCGTAGTCCTCCCCGGGGCCAAACTGCATTGGGTTTACAAATATACTTACCGCAACCCTGTCATTATTTTCTCTTGCGTTTTTAATAAGGCTTAAATGCCCCTCATGGAGCCAGCCCATTGTTGGCACAAAGCCTATCGTATAGCCGTTTTTACGCCAATCTGCTGTTATTTCCTTTACTTCACGAATTGTTTTGCAAATTTTCATTTTTCATTACCCTCTAACTTTAAAATTTCTTCCTCGTTTATTGAATAGGTATGCTCCTTTGCGGGAAAACTGCCGTTTTTAACCTCTGCGGAGTATTCCGCAAAGGCGGACTTCATAACCTCTCCCACATTTGCAAAGTGCTTTACAAACTTTGGCTTAAATGCGCCAAACATACCCAGCATATCCTGATATACAAGCACCTGACCGTCGCAGCCGCCGCCTGCGCCTATGCCTATTACGGGAATTGTAAGTTTATTTGTAATATATGTGCCTATTTCCGCAGGAACACCCTCCAAAACCATTGCAAAGGCTCCTGCCTCCTGTACGGCAAGAGCGTCCTCCAAAAGAACTTTTGCCGCCTCGGCGGTTTTGCCCTGCACCTTAAAGCCGCCAAAGGCATTTATGG
>CAYMAA010000040.1:0-15294 GCA_964388305.1 uncultured Lachnospiraceae bacterium
GACGGAAGTGCCTAAGCAGGAGGTGGAAAGAGCCAAGGGCATTGTTAAACGGCTGGAAATTTCCACTAAAGACCCTTTAAATATTCAGCTTTTGAAAAAAATTGATACTCTGTGCACATCTCTTGAACAGGGAATGGATATTATTCGTCAAAAAGAGCTTTATGACGAAAAAATGTATGAGCTTGAAAACAATATTTATGTTTTAACGGATATGATTGAAGAAAGCATAAGAGAATACGCCTACAGGGAAAGCATCAGCCTTGAGGAGCTTCAAAAAAACACCGCCGCCATAACCGACAAAATTATTGCCGTTTTTGGTGTTTGCATATTTTTACTGCTTTTAACGCTGACTGTTTTTGCCGTAAGATACATTACAAGGCTTGAAAAGTCCATAAACAAAATGTGCAAAAATGTTAAGGAAATCGGCGGAGGAAACTTTAACATAACCCATGTTGAGCCTTACAGCAGCGACATTAAGGTTCTTTCGGACGGGTTTGATATGATGGCGGACAGGCTTAAATCACTTATGGAAAAAATAAGAGCTGAGCAAAACGCTCTTTATCAAACGGAGCTTATGCTTATGCAGGCGCAGATAAATCCTCATTTTTTATATAACACACTGGATACGATTATTTGGCTTGCGGAGGATGGAAAAAACAGAGAAGTAATTGATATGGTACAATCTCTTTCCACATTTTTCAGAACAAGCCTTAGCAAAGGCAGGGATATTGTTACAGTCGGAGAGGCAATAAGCCATATAAGAAGCTATCTGGAAATTCAGCACGTTCGCTACAGTGATATAATGGAATACAGTATAAATGTTGATGAGGATATTTACGAGTATGAAATACCAAAGCTTACATTGCAGCCCCTTGTGGAAAACTCCCTTTACCACGGCATAAAAAACAAAAGAGGCGGCGGAAAAATCGTAGTAACGGGACGTATGGAAAAAGGCTTAATCGTTATCAGGGTTGAAGATAACGGAGCCGGAATGGACGAGGAAAGGCTTAACAGCCTTAAGCAGTCCTTAACACAAAAGAACAGCATAGGCTTTGGCGTAAAAAACGTAAACGAAAGAATACGGCTTTATTACGGCGAGGAATACGGCTTGGAGTTTGAAAGCTCACCGGGAAAAGGCACAGTTGCCGTTTTAACCATTCCCGCCGTAAAAAAATCCTTGGGAACCGCCTTAAAAAGCGGCAATGATTTAGGTGATGAACAATGAAAAAAATCAAAGAAACAATAATTCTGCTTGCCGCCCTTGCGGCAGTCGGCTGCGGCGGCATAAACCAAAACCAAACAAACACCTCTGCCGAAAAAGCCAAAACGGTAATAGGCTTTTCTCAGTTGGGGGCAGAGTCCGACTGGCGAATTGCAAACACGGAATCCATAAAATCCACATTTACCGAGGACAACGGCTATACCCTTATTTATGACGAAGCAAGGCAAAAGCAGGAAAACCAGATTAAAGCAATAAGAAACTTTATTTTGCAGGACGTGGATTACATTGTTTTGGAGCCTGTTACGGAAACAGGCTGGGACACTGTTCTTAAAGAGGCAAAGGCGGCAAATATTCCCGTAATTGTTGCGGACAGAATGATTGACGTGGAGGACGAAAGCCTTTATGCCGCCTGGATTGGTTCGGACTTTTATAAAGAGGGCAAACGTGCAGGCGAATGGCTTGAAGAATATTTGAAGGAAAATAACAAGGACGGGGAGGATATTAATATAGTAACATTGCAGGGTACAATTGGCTCTACCGCCCAAATCGGCAGAACAAACGGCTTTGGCGAAATTGCCGAAAGCCACCCCAACTGGCATATTTTGGATAAAAAACCGGGGGATTTTACACAGGCAAAGGGCAGAGAGGTTATGGAGGAATATATTAAAGCCTATCCGGATATAGATGTTGTGGTTTCAGAAAACGATAATATGTCATTCGGCGCAATACAGGCAATTAAGGAGGCAGGCAAAACCTGCGGAGCAGATGGAGATATTACAATAATTTCATTTGACGGTTTAAACGCCGCCTTAAAGAAAATGGCAGAGGGGGATATTAATGTTTGTATAGAGTGCAACCCTCTCCACGGGCCGGGAGTAAAAAGTATTATAGAAAAGCTCGAAAAAAAGCAAAGGCTTGTAAAAATTCAATATGTTGAGGAGGGCATTTTTACTCGGGAATACGCTTTGTCTAAAATTAACGAAATAAATTAGTAATATTTAAAAATTTCAAACATTTTTCATAAAAAATTTAATTTACCTCGGCATTGTTTTGGTATAGAATAGTATTTGTAAAAACAAATTAACCTATAGGAGGTAATGAAATGAAAAAAAGATTAAGTATTTTACTTTGTGCGGCAATGGCAGTTTCAGTATTTGCAGGCTGCGGTTCAAGCACAGCCGAAAGCGGTACAGAACAAACGGAGCAGGCTGAAAGCGAAAACACTGAAGGCTCAGGGGAACTTATTAAGGTTGGTATAATTAACAATGACCCTAACGAATCCGGCTACCGTACGGCAAACGATAAGGATCTTAAGGAAATGTTTACGGAAGAAAACGGCTATGACGCTTCTTTCGCATACAGCCTTAAAAACGATGAGCAGATAACAGCAGCTCAAAAATTCATTCAGGACGGTGTGGATTATCTTCTTCTTTCCGCCGCTGATACTTCAGGCTGGGACGGAGTTTTGCAGGATGCGGCAGATGCCGGCATCGGTGTAATTCTTTTTGACCGTACAATAGACGCAAGCGAGGACTTATACCTTGCTTCAATAGTTTCTGATATGGACAAAGAGGGCGAAACAGCCGTAAACTGGCTTGCAGATCAGGGTCTTGATCAGTATAACATTATTCACATTCAGGGTGTAATGGGTTCAGCCGCTCAGCGTGGCAGAACAGGCGCCTTGGATACGAAGGTTGCAGATGACGACAACTGGAACATAGTTACTCAGCAAACAGCAGAGTGGAACTCTGAAAAAGCTCAGCAAATTGTTCAGTCCGTTATTGATGCAGGCACGGATTTTAACGTAATTTATGCGGAAAATGACGATATGGCAAAGGGCGCTGTTGCCGCTCTTGATAAGGCAAACATCTCTCACGGTGTCGGCAAGGACGTTATTGTAATGGGTTTTGACTGCAACAAGTGGGCGCTTCAGGAGCTTTTGGATCAAAACTGGAACTATGACGGTCAGTGCAATCCTTTCCAGGCAAGCTACATAGATGAGGTTATCAAAAAGGTTGAAAGCGGCGAAGAAATTACCGAAAAGACAATCATTCTTGATGAACAGGGTTTTGATGCAACAACAATTACTGCTGATGATGTAGAAAACTTTGGTATCTGATGTATCCCTAATTAAGATACGTTTATAAAAAATAAAATGGGTGTGGCGGCATGCTACTGTTATGCTCCACACCTTTTTATTACAAAATTTGGTAATAGGAGTTGATTTATTATGGGCAAAAACACTGTTCTTGAAATGAAAAACATATATAAAAGCTTTCCCGGTGTGCGTGCGCTGCAGGCAGTAGATTTTACACTGTGCGAGGGGGAAATTCATGCCCTTATGGGGGAAAACGGCGCAGGCAAGTCCACTCTTATAAAGGTTTTAACAGGTGTATATGAAAAAGACGAGGGAGAAATATTTATAAAGGGTTTAAATAAACCCGCCGTTATAAAATCCCCGCAGGACGCCCAGAATTTAGGCATAAGTACTGTATATCAGGAAATTACCCTTTGCCCGAACCTGACCGTTGCCGAAAATATGTATATAGGCAGAGGCAAGGGCGCTTTAACAAATTGGCGAAAAATGAATAAGGATGCGGACAAAATCCTTAAAAATCTGGATATTCCCGTAAAAGCAACCACTCAGCTTTCAAACTGCTCCATAGCCGTTCAGCAAATGGTAGCTATTGCCCGTGCGGTGGATATGGATTGTAAGGTGCTTATTTTGGACGAACCCACCTCCTCCTTGGACGAAAACGAGGTTTCAAAGCTCTTTAGGCTTATGAGGGACTTAAAAAACAGAGGTGTCGGCATAATTTTTGTTACGCACTTTTTGGATCAGGTTTATGAGGTTTGCGATAAAATAACTGTTTTGAGAGACGGAAAGCTTGTGGGGGAATATGTTATTGAGGATCTTCCGAGAGTTAAGCTTGTGGCAAAAATGCTTGGCAAGGAGCTTAACGATATGGAGGATATTAAGGATGACACTATTGTTTATACGGGCAAGGACTCAAACGAAAATATTATAGAAGCGGAAAAGCTTCAAAGCAATGCGGGAATTAAACCTTTCGATTTTCACATTAAAAAGGGAGAGGTCAACGGCTTTACGGGTCTTTTAGGCTCGGGCAGAAGCGAATGTGTAAGAGCAATTTTCGGTGCGGATAAAATTATTAACGGCACAGTAAAAAAGAACGGCAAGCCAATTAAAATCAATAAGCCTGCTGATGCCATGAAAAACGGCATAGCGTATTTACCGGAGGACAGAAAGGTCGACGGCATAGTTGGCGATCTTTCCGTTAAGGATAACATAATTTTGGCGGCTCAGGTTATGAAAGGCTTTTTCAAGCCCTTTTCAAAAGCGCAAAAAAGCAAATTTGCCGATGAATATATTAAGCTTTTGGAGATTAAAACAGCATCTCCCGATACCCCTGTAAAATCCCTTTCGGGAGGAAATCAGCAAAAGGTAATTTTAGCTCGGTGGCTGCTTACCCATCCCGAATATTTAATTTTAGACGAACCCACAAGAGGTATAGACATAGGCACAAAGGTGGAAATTCAAAAGCTTGTGCTTAAACTTGCAAGCGAGGGAATGAGCATAACTTTTATTTCTTCCGAAACAGACGAAATGCTCCGCACCTGCTCCCGCCTTATTGTTATGAGGGACAGACGAGTTGTAGGCGAGCTTAGCGGAGAAGATTTAACCCAGAATAAAATTATGGATACAATAGCGGGAGGTGGCAAAGATGAGTAAATTAAAAAGTCAGTCAAAGGGAGATTTTGTTTCTTCTATATTCAGAAATCAGCTTTTAATTCCCATAGCCGCTCTTTTGCTTATGGTTTTGTTCAATCTTATTCAAGATCCGTCTTTCTTTAAAATATCCTTGGGGCACGACAGCCTGGGAAACCCTGTTCTTACAGGCTATTTAATGACTATTCTGGACTATGGCTCCGAGGTGGCAATTCTTGCAATAGGAATGACCCTTGTAACGGCAGCCTCAGGCGGACAGGACATAAGCGTTGGAGCAAATGTTGCCATTGCAGGCTCGGTAATTTTACGGGTACTCATCGGCAGAGGCGGTGACGGCTCTCTTCAAACATCAATTTTGTTTGCCTTTTTGGTTGCCTGCATTGTATCAATGGCTTTTGGCGCGTTTAACGGTATTTTGGTTGCCATATTTAAAATTCAGCCAATGGTAGCGACACTTATTTTATATACCGCAGGCAGATCCATTGCCGCTTGGATAAACAATAACGAGCTGCCCATTGTAACGGATAAATCCTTTACATATTTTGGCGGTTTTATACCCGGCATACCAATTCCCACGCCTTTCTTTATAGTTGTAGGCTGTATTATAGTAACCATGCTTGTACTTAAATTTACAAACCTTGGTCTTTATACTCAGGCAGTAGGCATAAACGAAAGCTCCTCCCGCCTAAACGGTTTAAATCCAACCTTTATAAAGTGGCTCAGCTTTGTAATATTAGGTCTTTGCGTTGCTGTTGTTGGTCTTATTAAAACAAGCCGCCTTTCCACAATAAACTATTCCGTTATCGCAAAGGATATTGAAATGGACGCAATTTTGGCTGTTGCCTTGGGCGGCAATGCTCTGAGCGGCGGAAAGTTTAATATCCCGGCATCAATTCTGGGAGCGTATGTAATACAGTTTTTAACAACCACTCTTTATAAATTAAATGTTTCTTCCGACGCTCTTTCCGCATATAAGGCGGTTGTGGTAATTTTGCTTGTTGTAATAAGCGCGCCTGCCGTTAAGGAAAAAATCGGCGGACTCCAAAAGAAGCTTAAATCACAAAAGGAGGTTGGTTAATTATGTTAAGTAAAAATAAAAACTCAGCAAGTCTGTTTAAGTCTTTAACAGATACTAACCTGCTTTTAATTATAACGGTTGTTGTGTTTGTGCTTATGTATGCGGGAGCAATGCTGTTTTTAGGCAAAGGCTTTTTAAAGCCTCAAACATTTTTTAATATATTAAATGCCAATGCCGCTCTCATAATAACCTCCTGCGGAATGAGCCTTGTTATGATAACCGGCGGCATAGATATTTCCGTTGGCGGTGTTGTTGCCCTTGTAAGTATGTGCTGCGCCGTATATTTGGACTATCACGGCGGCAATGTGCTTGTTTCCTTTCTTATAGCCATAGGCATAGGCTTGGGTTTTGGCATAGTTCAGGGTTTTTTGGTGGCATATTTGGATATTCAGCCGTTTATAGTAACTCTTGCGGGAATGTTTTTTGCGAGAGGTATGACAACAATTGTGCATACAGCGCCATTTAATGTAACAAACCCGTCTTTTACGGCTTTAAAAAACACAAGAATAAGCCTGCCGTTTTTGGGAACGGTCAATAAGCTGGGAAAGGTTGTAAATCCGTACATAGAAATAGGCGTTATAGTTGCTCTGTTAATTGTTGCAATACTGTTTGTTGTTCTTCGTCAAACAAAGCTTGGCAGAAACTTTTACGCTGTTGGCGGCAACCGTCAAAGCGCATTAATGCTTGGTATAAATGTTAAAAGAACAAGATTTATTGCGCATCTTGTATGCGGTCTGCTTGCAGGCATAGGAGGCTATGTTTACTTCCTCCATGTAGGCTCAGGCTCTGCATCTCACGCATCGGGTATGGAAATGAACGCAATAGCATCCTCAATTATAGGCGGCACGCTCCTCACAGGCGGTGTAGGAAACATTTTCGGCACATTTTTGGGTGTTCTTTCACTCAGTACAATACAAAATATAGTTTCTTCCATCGGTCTGGATCAGGCTTGGTGGACGGGCATCACTATTGCCGCAATGCTTTGTCTGTTTTTAATTATTCAAAGCATTGTAATGACATTTAAGCATAAAGCATAAAATTTACATAAAAAATCGGGCGGTATATACAATATGCCGCCCTTTTTAACGCCTGTTATTCAAAGTACCCTTAATTTATCCGAAAACCTTTTTACCTCCCACAAAGGTCATAAGCACCTTGCCCTTAACCTTCCTTCCCTCAAAGGGAGAATACTTTGCCTTGGAGTAAAAACGACTTCCCTTAATTTTAAAATCTCTTTCCAAATCCACAATGGCAAGATCCGCATCATAACCCTCTTTAATAAGTCCCTTTCCCTCAAGACCCAAAATCTTTGCAGGGTTGGCAGACATTTTTTCCACAAGCTCCTTAATGCCGAATTTTTCATTGCAAAGCTCCGTAAAGCTTATGCAAAAGGCGGTTTCCAATGCGGAAATGCCGTATGCCGCCAAATCAAACTCAACGCTCTTTCTGTCCAAATCCGCAGGGGTATGCCCGGAGGCTATAATATCTATAACTCCCCTGTAAATGCCCTGTTTAATTGCCTCCACGTCCTCGGCGGTTCTTAATGGAGGGTTTACCTTTGCAAATGTGTTGTAGCTTTCAACCTCCTTGTCAGTCAGGCTGAAATAATGAGGACAGGTGCCTGCGCTTATGCCGCTGTCAAACAGCTTTCCTTCCTCAATAAGCTTTATTGAAAACTTTGTTGTTATGTTTGAAAGATGAAGCCTTGCCTTTGTGTACATTGCCAATATAAGATTACGGGAAACCATTATTTCCTCCGCCTCTCTGGGACTGCCAAAAAGACCTAACTTAGTAGAAATATATCCCTCATTTATAACTCTGCCCTCCGCAAGGCTTTTGTCCATACAATTTGTAATAACGGGTATGTTAAACATTTTGGAGTATAAAAGCACATTCCTTAAAAGTCCGGCATTTTGTATAGGGCCGCCGCTGTCGGAAACCGCCTTTATACCCTTGCCTATCATTTCCCCTATTTCAGCAATTTTTTCGCCCTTGCAGCCCTTTGTAATGCTTCCGTAAGGATAAATATTTACTTCGCTTTCAGCTTCCGCCTTTTTAACCACATAGTCAACAACCGTTTTGTTGTCTATAATAGGCTGAGTGTTGGGCGCAACGGTAAGAGATGTATAGCCGCCTGCCGCCGCAGCTGTGGAAAGTATGCTTAAATTGTTTTTATTTTCGTAGCCTGCCTCGCATATTTTGCAGTTCATATCAATAAGACCGGGAATGAGATAATTTCCGTTTGCATCATAAATTTCGTCACATTCCACATTAATATCGCCTATTTTTTCTATTTTTCCGTTCATAATAAGCACGGAGTTAAGACTGTTTAAGCTGCTGTCCGGCGCAACAATTCTGCAATTTTTAATAAGTACCCTTTTTGTTCTCATACAATCGCCGCCTTTCTGAGCGAAAGCAAATATAATATAGCCATTCTTACAGCCACACCGTTTGTTATCTGGTCGTCAATAATACATTGGTCACTGTCTACAATAGCGGAGGAAATTTCCACATTTCTGTTGGGGGAACCGGGGTGCATTACTATTACGTCCTTTTTTGCAACCTGCAAAACGCTGCTGTCCAGCTTAAAATAGTCCTTATATTCATCAAAGCTGGCAAGCCGTGAGCCGTAGCTGTCCTCCTCCTGCAGCTTTAATGACATTATAACGTCAACACCGCTGCAGGCTTTCCGTATATCATAAAAAACCTTAACTCCAAAATCCTCAATATTATTTGGTATAAGTGTAGGCGGTGCAACAACCCTCACCTCTGCTCCCAGCTTTGTAAGCGCCCAAATATTGCTCCTTGCAACACGAGAGCCTGCCACATCGCCGCATATAGCAACCCTTAACCCATTAAAATACCCTTTTATTTCTTTTATTGTCAATAAATCCAAAAGGGCCTGAGTGGGATTTTCGTTAATTCCATCTCCTGCATTTATAACCGAGGCGTTTACCTTTTCCGCCAAAAATCTTGCCGAGCCTGAAACGGGGTTTCGCAGCACAATAAAATCCCCGCCCATTTGTTCAATGGTTCGACCCATTTCAAAAAGGCTCTCTTTTATATCCTCTACCATAATTTCAACACAATTTGCGCTTAAATACTGGGCGGCAAGCTCAAAACTCAGCTTTGCCCTGATACTTTTTTCATAAAATAAAAGAATAACCGATTTACCCTGTAAATAGGGCGCTTTTTTATTTCTTTGATTAAGCACAACCTTCATTGTTTCCGCCATTTCCAAAATATCCATTATTTCCTTTGCGGAAACGTCCATAAGGCTTATAAAATCCTTTCTGTTAAAATCCACTTTAAAACCTCCTCTTATTTGCCAAGCCTTTTAAGCAGCTCCTCAAAATAGGCAGGCAGGGGTGACTTAAACTCCAAATATTCCCTGCTTTTTGGGTGTATAAAACCCAGTAAGCCTGCATGAAGCGCCTGTCCTTTCAAGGTATACGGGCATTTTTTAGGGCCGTATACATCATCACCCAAAAGCGGATGCCCTATGCTTGCCATGTGTACCCTTATTTGATGAGTTCGTCCCGTTTCAAGCTTAAAACGCACAAAAGCGTATTTGCCTAAATTTTCCATAACATAAAAATGGGTTATTGCCTGTCTGCCGCCGATAACAACAGCCATCTTTTTTCTGTCCGACGGATTTCTTCCTATAGGCTTGTTTACAGTACCCTCTGTTTCTTTAAAGCTGTTGTAAACTATGCCGTAGTAAATCCTGTTCATACTGTGCTCCGCAAGCTGTTTAGCCAAAAAATTGTGCGCGGCATCGTTTTTTGCGGCAACAAGTATACCGCTTGTATTCATATCAATTCTGTGAACAATGCCGGGGCGCATAACTCCGTTTATGCCCGAAAGACTGCCGCCGCAGTGATACATAAGTCCGTTTACAAGAGTTCCGCTGAAATGCCCTGCGGCAGGGTGTACCACCATTCCCTGAGGCTTGTTTATAACAATAACGTCATCATCTTCATAAAGAATATCCAGCTCAATGTTCTCCGCTAAAATATCCGCAGGCTTGCTTTCCTTAATAGTAACGGTAATTCTGTCCCATTCCTTCAGCTTATAATTTTTACTTATTTTTTTGTCATTAACGGTTATATCTCCCGTTTCAATAAGCCTTTGTATTCTGCTTCGGCTTAAATCTTCCGCTTCTTCAGCTAAAAAAACGTCCGCTCTTTTGTTTGCGTCGGCTTTTTCCGCAATAAATGTTAAAATATCCATAATTCCCCTGTTTTACACAATACTTTCTATATAACAAATAACATTTCTGCCAAAAACCTTTATATATCTTATATACAAAAGCTGACTGTTTTCTTTAACAACTCCGTTTTTGCTTTTAACACTGCCGTAGCCAAGGCTTTTGCCTGCATAATTGTTAAACTCAACCCCGTTAAGGGTAAAGCTCTCTTTTTTGTCCGAGGTTTCAAAATCTTCAACACTGCCCGTTACCTCAATAAAATTGCCTGCGGCATAGCCTCCGTAAACACAAATTGCAGGAAACCATGTAAACAAAAAAACAGCCGCAAAAACACCTAAAGCCGCGCCTAAGCTTGTCTTTTTGCCAAATGTGCAAAACTTAAATATATAAAATGTAGCTGCGCCTAAAACAAACGGCAAAAAATATAATAAGCTGAACTTAAATTTAATTTCATATAATACCGAACCGCCGTAAACCCTGCCAAAAACGCAGCCGCACAAAACCAATATTAAAAATAAGGTTATAAAGCAAATATTTTTAAGCTTCATTTTTATTTACCTCCCCCTTCTCACCGCAAAACAATAAATATAAACACAACAAACCCGCTCCCGTGCATACAAGTATATCCGCAAAATTAAATACCGCAAAGGAATGACCGAAAAACACAAACCTTAAAAAATCCACAACATAGCCAAAAAATATTCTGTCTGTAAGGTTTCCGAAAGCGCCTGCGCCTATAAGCACTCCGCACAATCTTAATATAACAGGAGTTTTTCTGCCTGCGTTAATTAAAAAATAATAAATAATTACGCCCAAAACAATAATTGTGGCAATAATAAATATCCACCTTGCGCCCTTGAACATACCAAACGCCATTCCCCTGTTTTCTACATAGGAAAGATAAAAAAAGCCGTCTATAACCTTAACCTCTCCCAAGGGTTTAAGCAGATTTACAACAAGTCTTTTTGTAATAATATCCACTGCCGCAAGTAAAACAAATATTACCGAAAGTAGTTTATTTATCATAATCAGTCACCTTCAATTATACTTTTAACAGCTCTGTCTATTTCATCGGCGCTAACATTGCTGTCGCTGTATGCCTCTCCTATTCTGTTTAATAAAATAAGACTTATAATATTGTTTTTTGTTTTCTTATCCATAAACATCTGTTTGTGAATGTCCTCTGCCGTAAGACCCTTTACCTTTACGGGCAGTTCAAAATAGGTCATAAGCTCTTTTCCAAAGTCGTATTCTTCCTTTGTAATAACTCCTCGTTCCATACTTAAATATAACGCCGCAGCCATACCTATTGCAACACATTCTCCGTGGAGCAGCTTAAACCCCAAAAGACTTTCCACCGCATGACCGAATGTATGACCGTAGTTAAGTATTGCTCTTAAACCCAATTCCTTTTCATCTTTTCCCACAACATAGGCTTTGGCTTTGCAGGCGCCGTAAAGCACACGGGTAACAGCGTTGTGTTCAAGAGCCTTTATTTCTTTTCTGTTTTCATAAAGCATATTAAGGTAGGCGCTGTCTATAATATACCCGTACTTTATAACCTCCGCCATACCTGCCGCAACCTCTCTGCAGGGCAATGTGTTAAGTGTTTTTGTATTCATAAAAACAAGCTCCGGCTGATAAAAAGCGCCGACCATATTTTTGTTGCCCATAAAATCCACACCTGTTTTTCCGCCAACGGAGGAGTCCACCTGAGCAAGCAGGGTTGTGGGTATTTGAACATACTTTATACCTCTCATATAGGTAGCCGCCGCAAAGCCTGCCATATCTCCTGCCACACCGCCGCCCAAAGCAATTACAACGGATTTTCTGTCCAGCCTGCTTTCCGTCATGGTTTTATAAAAATCTCTTATAGTGTCAAGATTTTTTCTTTCCTCTCCTGCTTCAAAGCACACGGTACACATACTCAAAAACCTGTTTTTAACAATATTTTCAATTTCATTAAGATACAGCTTTTCTGTATTGCTGTCACATATAATACAAGCCTTTCTGCCAAAAAGCCCCGCTTTTTCAAAAGCTTCCTCAAGTCCGTCAAAGCTGTCATTTATATATATTGGGTATTCCGCCGTTTTTAGGCTGACTTTAAGCACCTTCATATTACAACGTCCTTTCTCACCTTCTCAATAAGTCACTATATATATTTTATCAAATAATGCCTTTTATGTAAATGCTTTTTAATTAACATTTTTCAAATAATGCCGCTTGCCGATTTGTACGGCAGGCAAAGAGAGCGCCGGAGGGAGCGTTGTAAAACAGGCAGGCCTTGGATTTACATCATACCCACCCCCTTAACGGTAAAACAAACTTTTTTGGTTCGGTTAAAACAGTTGACAACTTAATAAAAAAACCTTATAATTTATTAAGATTAATAATGGATAATTATGTGATTTACACAAAAGATATATGGAGGTTTTTATAATGGAATATATGGGTGTAAATGAATTAAGAGAAAAATATCTTCAATTTTTTGAGTCCAAGGGGCATCTCCGTCTTGCAAGCGCGTCGCTTGTGCCGCATAACGATAAATCCCTTCTTCTCATAAACTCAGGTATGGCGCCTTTAAAGCCTTTCTTTACAGGTCAGCAAATCCCTCCCCGCAAGCGTGTTACAACCTGCCAAAAATGTATTCGCACGGGCGATATTGAAAACGTAGGCAAAACGGCGCGCCACGGAACATTTTTTGAAATGCTGGGCAACTTCTCCTTTGGCGATTATTTTAAGGAAGAGGCCATAACTTGGGCGTGGGAATTTTTCACGGAAGTTCTTAAACTCCCCGAGGACAGACTTTATGTTTCCATTTTTCAAGACGATGACGAAGCGTTTGAAATCTGGAACAAAAAGGTTGGTATTCCGGCAGAAAAAATATTCCGTATGGGCAGAGAAGATAACTTTTGGGAGCATGGCGTAGGCCCCTGCGGCCCCTGTTCCGAAATTTATTATGATAAAGGCGAGGAATACGGCTGCGGAAAGCCCGGCTGTACCGTAGGCTGCGACTGCGACCGTTATATGGAAATATGGAACCTTGTATTTACACAGTTTGACAAGCAGGAGGACGGCTCTTACCCACGGCTTGAACACCCAAACATTGATACGGGAATGGGTCTTGAAAGAATTGCCACTGTTATGCAAAATGTTGAGTCTATATTTGACGTGGATACCGTTAAGGCAATAAGAGATGCTGTTTGCGAAATTGCAGACAAACAATACAACAAAAACCATGACCATGATGTTTCCATAAGAGTTATAACAGACCATGTCCGTTCAATGACGTTTATGACAGCCGACGGTGTTCTTCCCTCAAACAACGGCAGAGGCTATGTTTTAAGAAGGCTTATAAGAAGAGCCGCCCGTCACGGCAAGCTTTTGGGCATAAACCGCACATTTTTAACCGAGCTCAGTCAGGTTGTTATAGATAACTCCTCAGATGCCTACCCCGAGCTTAAGGAAAAGCAGGCAACAATTAAAAAAATTATTTCCACCGAGGAAGAAAACTTTTATAAAACACTGGATAAGGGTCTTGAAAAGCTTAACGAATTTATGAAAGAAATTGACAAAGACGCTCCCGTTTTAGACGGCAAGCATATTTTCAAGCTTTACGATACCTACGGATTTCCAACGGACTTAACGGAGGATATTCTTTCGGAACACGGCTATAAGTTAGATATGGCAGGCTTTGTTCGGGAAATGGAAGCTCAAAAGAAAAAGGCAAGGGACGCAAGAGAAACCGACACCTATATGGGTGCGGAAGAAACCGTTTTCAATCAGCTTGACCCTGCCCTTGCAACGGAATTTACCGGCTATGACAGCTTAGTTGGGAAAAACTGCGCCGTAACCGCCCTTATAACGGAAAACGAAATAGCAGAAGAGGCGTCTGCCGGAGCAAACGTAACCCTCCTTTTGGATAAAACTCCTTTTTATGCGGAAATGGGCGGTCAGATTGGCGACAAGGGTATTATTAAAACAGAAAATGCCCTTGTGGAAATTAACGATACAACAAAATTCGGCGGAAATAAGCACCTGCACACAGGTATGGTAAAAAGCGGCGTTATTAAGGTCGGAGATAAAGTAAGCGCAGAGGTTGACGGCGAAAGAAGAACAGCCATTGCCCGTAACCACACCACAACCCACATTCTTCAAAAGGCTCTCAGAGAGGTTTTGGGAGATCACGTTGAACAGGCAGGCTCTTATGTAAGCGATGAAAGGCTCCGTTTTGACTTTACTCACTTTGAGCCTATCTCCCACGAGGATTTGGTAAAGATAGAAAGAATTGTAAACAACAAAATTTTAAGCGCTCTTCCCGTCACCTGCAGGGAAATGGATATTGAAGATGCCAAAAAGCTGGGCGCAATGGCGCTTTTTGGAGAAAAATACGGCAAAACGGTTAGAGTTGTTTCCGTAGGAGATTATTCCGTAGAGCTTTGCGGCGGAACTCACCTTGCCAACTCCGCAGTGGCAGGCTCTTTCAAAATACTTTCGGAAAACGGCGTTGCCGCAGGTGTAAGGCGTATTGAAGCAATTACCGGCTACAACACTCTTAACTATTATCTTGAAAGAGATGAAATTGGCGACAAAATCAGGAGTATTTTAAAGGCAAAGGCTCCAAACTGGGCGTCAAAAATAAACGATACTCTTGAAGAAAACAAAAAACTCAAAAAAGAGGTTGAGGCCCTTAAAGCAAAGCTTTCGGGCGGCAAGGTTGATGAAATTGTAAACGCAAAAGAGGTTGTTAATGAAATTTCAATCATTAGCGGCAGGCTTGACGGTGCGGATATGAATACACTTCGTCAAACAAGTGATAAAATTAAGGATTTCAACCCCGACAGCGTTATTATTTTAGCCGCAAGCTGTGACGGCAAAGTAAACATTGTTGTAAGCTGCGGCAAAAAAGCAAACGATGCAGGCATTAAAGCAGGGGATATTGTTAAAACAGCGGCGGTAATTTGCGGCGGCAACGGCGGAGGCAGACCGAATATGGCTCAGGCAGGCGGCAAAGACCCGTCCAAAATAGACGAGGC
>CAYMAA010000041.1:0-14642 GCA_964388305.1 uncultured Lachnospiraceae bacterium
ATAGCTAATTTCTATTGGAATGATGTTGAAATTTGGGCGAAGGTTTGGTATAATAGAATTGTTTTTACAAGAAAAATATTTTGGAGAAGAAGGAATTTATTATGCCTATTAAGGTACAGGATAATTTGCCTGCAAGACAGACATTGGAAAATGAAAATATATTTGTAATGACGGAAAAAAGGGCAGTAATGCAGGACATAAGACCTTTGGAGATATTAATTTTAAATTTAATGCCGAAGAAAGAGGAAACTGAGGTACAGCTTTTAAGGCTTTTAAGCAATACACCCTTGCAGCTTAACATAACCTTTTTACAGATGAAAAGTCATATTTCAAAAAACACAGACGCAAGTCATTTAACATCATTTTACAAAAAATTTGAGGATATAAAAAGACTTAATTTTGATGGTATGATAATTACTGGGGCGCCTGTGGAAATGCTTGAATTTGAGGAGGTGAATTATTGGAACGAGCTTGTTGAGGTTATGGAGTGGAGCAAAGCTCACGTTACAAGCACATTTCATATATGCTGGGGCGCTCAGGCAGGGCTATACTATCATTACGGAATTAAAAAATATGTACTTAAAGAAAAAATGTTTGGTATTTTTAAGCACGGAAAGGTGTATAACCATGAAAACCTTTTAAGGGGTTTTGATGACAAGTTTTACGCACCTCACTCACGGCATACGGAGGTTAGGGCAAGGGACATTAAAAAAATACCATGTCTTAACATATTAAGCGCTTCGGATGAAGCAGGAGTGTACATTGTTTCAGCTTACGGAGGCAAGCAGTTTTTTGTTATGGGGCATAGCGAGTATGAAACGGAAACTCTTAAAAACGAGTATTTAAGGGACACGGCAAAAGGGTTAAATATTGCGGTGCCCAAGCATTATTTTAAGGACGATGACCCTAACGGAGAAATTATTGCTCAATGGAAGGCGCACTCCTGCTTATTATATATGAACTGGCTTAATTACTATGTTTACCAAATAACACCTTACGATTTATACAGCAACAAAAAAAGGCGGCTGATATGATTATTTTTAGCTTTGTTATATTAATTTTATGTATTTTTTTTATGGGAAGCGCCGTTTTTTCATTTGTAAATGCCTGTTCCTGCAGATGGGAAAGGGGCGAGAGCTTTATTTTTGGCAGAAGCAGATGTGATTTTTGCGGAAAAAGCATTTTGCCCTATGACCTTATACCCGTAATTTCGTTTATTGTGCTTAAAGGCAGGTGCAGGTTTTGCGGATGCAGGCTTGGTATAAGGTATATTGCTGTAGAAGCCTTTGGCGGAGCGCTGGCATTATACTGTGTGTATCACTATTTAGGCATGGGCATTTTTGATGTAATTTTCAGAAGCGGTTTGGCATTTTTGTTTTGCGGTTTGCTTATGCTTGTATTTTTAACGGATATTGATGTTATGCGTATTCCCGATGGGGCGGTTATGGCTATTATGGCTTTGGGAGTTTTAAGTCTGTTTATTTTTAAGGAAATAAGCTTTATTGACAGAGTAATAGGGTTTTTTTCCGCAAGCCTGCCAATGCTTTTATTAAGCCTTGTGATAAACGGCGCTTTTGGCGGCGGAGATATTAAGCTAATGGCGGCTACGGGCTTTTTTTTAGGCCTGAGGCTTAACCTAACGGCTTTGTTTTTGGCTGTAATGTTTGGCGGCGGCTATGCTGTTTGGCTTTTGACAGTAAAAAGGGCAGAGCGGAAAGCAATGTTTGCTTTTGGGCCTTTTTTGGCGGCAGGCTGTGTTATGGCTTTATTTTGGGGAAACGGTTTATTGGAATGGTACACAAACCTTTTTTTGTAAAGGACGGGTTTTATGGCAAAATACAAATATGTTGCACAGGACGAAAACGGAAAGAGAATAACGGATTGGGCGGCGGCGGCATCCTCACAGGAGCTTTATAAGGATTTGCGTCAAAAAGGACTTATGCTCATTTCTTACAGGGAGGTTATTAAAGCAAAAAAAAGCAGAAGGCTCAGCTACGGTGTCTTGTCGGATTTTTGCAGAGAGCTTGGAACACTTATTGAAGCGGGAGTTTCTCTTGTAAGAGCGTTAAGCATTATTACAAGGAGCGAGTCTATAAGAAAATGGCAAAGGGATATATTTAACGGACTTGTCAGTTCTATTAAAAAAGGGAACGCTCTTTCAGCGGCAATGGAGGAAAGCGAGGGGGCATTTCCCGAGTTGCTTACAAATATGATTAAAACGGCGGAGCATAGCGGAAATATGGGGAAAATTGCCATAAAAATGGGTGACTATTACGGCAGGCAGCATAAACTGAACAAAAGGATTTATTCCGCATTTTTATATCCCTCAATACTCCTTGTGCTTGTATGCTGTGTTGTTGCTTTTTTGGTCGGTTATGTTATACCTCAGCTTAGTCCGCTGTTATCAAGTCTTGGAACACTGCCTATGCCTACAAGAATACTTTTAGGCATTAGCGGAGTTTTGGAAAGGCATTGGCTTATTATTATTTTAACAATCTTAGCGGTACTGCTTGTATTTGCGGTGCTTATTAAAAAAACAGCTTTAAGGATTTTTTTGGATAAATTAATTTTACATATACCTTATTTCGGCAGGCTTTTAAGGTTTGTTTATTCCGCGCGTTTCGCAAGGGCAATTTCTTCACTGTACAACTCGGGGCAGCCTATTGCGAGCTCTTTAACTATAGGAAGCAGAACTCTCGGAAACAAATATATTGAAAAGCAGTTTGATGATGTTGTCAGTCAGGTGAAAAGCGGAAGATCTCTTTCTTATGCTCTTGGAGAGGTTGACGGGTTTGTGGCAAAGCTGGCGGATACTACTCTTGTGGGGGAGGAAACGGGGCGGCTTTCCGATATGCTTACATCCACTGCGGATAATTTAGAGTTTGAAGCTGAGGAGGCAATGACAAAAATGCTTACTGTTTTAGAGCCTGTTCTTATAATTATTATGGGTTTGATTGTAGGGTTTGTTATGATTTCAATAATGCTGCCTGTTTACAGATCTTATTCGGCTGTCGGGGGTATGAGCGGTTTATAATTTTGGGAGGTAGTTTTAATGCTTTCGGTTTTTTTGGGAAATGAAGAAATATATGCTGTTTGGGGCGATGCGCGTGGTAAAAATATTACGGTTAAAAACGCTGTAAAGGCAAAGCTGAGCGCAGGGTGTATTCTTAACGGTGTTATTACAAACGAGGACGGCTTGTTTTACGATATTTCGCAGTTTTGGAAGATTAACAATTTGCCAAAAAAGGACATTCAGCTTGTAATAAACAGCGCCCGTTTTACAATGCGCAGGTTTACACTGCCAAATATCAGCTCAAAAAAAATGGCGGAGCTTGTTAAAATGGAGCTTTCCGACAATGAAAAGACTGAGCCTGTTTATGACTATATGCTTTTGGAGAAAAACCCAAAAGCAAAAAAGCAGGCGGAGGTTTTGGGGGTTGTTTGTGATGAAGCCTTTATCGGAAGCTATGTTAATTTGTTTAAAAGGCTTGGCATAAGGCTTTGCGCAATTACGGGTGAGGTTATAAGCACAGTTAAGCTTATACACTTTGGAAACAGTGTTTTAAACAAGGAAACCGCCATTATACAAACAATAGACGGGAACAATCTTTTAAGCTTTATTTTTAAAGAGGGTGAATACATATATTCTCAAAGAACAAGGCTTTTCAGCGCCAAGGGTTCCGATGATTTTATAAGGGAAATTGCGGGTACTGTCAGCAGGCTGAGGCAATTTCATTTATCCACTCAGAAAAAAGATATAAATAAGGTTTATTTTGACGGCTCAATAGACAGAGAGGTTCTTGACGGACTTAATTCCGCTTTAAAAATTTATGATACAGGCGCGGAATATATACATGGCTTTAAGGGAATATCCTTTGAAGGCGGCAGGCATATTCGTGATTATTTGTTTTGCACAGGCTCATTTTTAAGTATAAGCAAGGATATTAATTTTTACGGTGAATACAGCAAAATAATTAAAAAACGCCGGAAGAAAGGCTTGCTTAGGCTGCATGGCGGAATTTATGCCGCCGCAGGCGGTGCTTTTGCCTGCATAATTGCATTGTGGCTTGTGTTTTGCGTATCAAATATATTTATTGAAAATAAAATAAAAAGCATTAATGATTTTTTAACAGCGCCCGAAAATGCCAATGCTGCAGCAATGGCGGAGGAAGCATCGGGGGACAATGCAGAGCTTAAAAACAGCGCCGAGGCTTTGAAAAATGCCATAAGCGCCATTAAAACCTATCCTGTTTACAGCAGCAGTGTAAGAAACCGTATTTTTTCCTGCGAGGACAGCGGCACTAAAATTGCAATTAACAAAATTGACCTTGAAAACGGCATTATAAGGCTTGAAGCAAGGTGTGCCGGAGCAGAGGCGGCAAGCGAGGTTGCGGAAAGGCTTGAGGCAACGGGACTTTTTCTTCCTCCTGATTACAAAGGTAAAACACTGGACAGTGAAACAGGTGAGTTTATTGTAAATATTGAATGTATCTTGAAGGAAAGAAGCGAGCTGCCGAACTGACGGTATGCTTTTAGGGGTGGATTTTTTATGAAGTTTGATTTGGGTTTAAGAGAAAATGACAAAAAGGCTTTGACTGTTTTAATTATATTTTTTATTATAGTAATTCCCCTTTGGTTTTTATTAAGGCCTGCCGTTATACATAACGGCGAGCTTAAAGCGGAGCTTGAGGCGGCTAAGGTTAAGCAAACGGCTGTTGAAAACAACATTTTAAAATACAACGCAGGCATTGGCGGAGCAAAAACCGCCGAAGAGGAATTTAAGCTTGCGGCATCCGAAGCATATCCTTATACAAGCGCAAATGAAATTGACAGAAGAATTACTGAAAAGGCATATAGCTGCGGTTTAAGCGTGACGGACTCCAAAACGGAAAGGCACAGCGAGCCTATAGAAATTGCGCCTTATGCACACAGCAAAATGTATGAGGAGCAGGAGGAAAGCGGAGATGGAGTAACAGCGGCTGTTTACTGCTGTGATTACAGCATAAATGTTACGGGCAGCAAGGAAGGCATATATGCTTTTATGGATGCTTTGGCGGAAGAGGGAACAGGCTGCGTTGTTAAGGAGTATACACTGTTTGACAATGAGGCGGGCAGCTGCGGCTTAAATGCCGAGGTTTCCTTTTATATGGCAGAGTAGGGGGGGTGAGCCTGTTGCGTGAGAAAAATGTTAGGCTTGGAGATGTACTTATAGAGTACGGATATATTACTGAGGAACAGCTTAAATACGCTCTTGGTATTCAAAAAGAGGACAGGAGCAAAAGGCTTGGAGAAATTTTGCAGGAGCTTGGTTTTGTAACGGAACGGCAGGTTATAAATGCTCTTGCAAGCCGTTTGGGACTTAATATTATAGAAAATGCGGAGGATATTATAATAGACACAGATGTGGCAAGTCTTGTGCCGGAGAGCCTTGCGGAAAAGTATAACCTGATTGCTTTTAAGCAGCATGACGGAATTATTTACATAGCCACAAATGACCCGTTGGATTTTTATGCGCAGGAGGACGTCAGGCAGCTTACGGGGCATGAAATTGAAATTGTTTTAGGCACATCCGAAGATATAGATTTTCTTATAAAAAAGGGCTATGGCGAAGTTTCCGTTATGCGGGCTGTTAAGGCAACAAATATGGAAATGGCGGGAGATGCCTATGTGGAGGAACTGGACGTTACAAACAGCAATGACGATACCCCCGTTATTAATTTTATAAACTCAATTTTGCAAAGAGCCTATGATATTGGCGCAAGCGATATACATATTGAACCGTACGAAAAAACAACTCTTGTGAGAATGAGACTTGACGGAACAATTACGGACTATGTAACCCTGCGGCAGCCGCTCCACGGTACGGTTATTGCAAGAATTAAAATTATGGCGGATTTGGATATTGCGGAAAGGCGAATACCTCAAGACGGACATTTTAAAGCGAGAATAAACGGAAACATTGTAAATTGCAGA
Source organism: uncultured Lachnospiraceae bacterium (assembly GCA_964388305.1). Classification (GTDB taxonomy): domain Bacteria; phylum Bacillota; class Clostridia; order Lachnospirales; family CAG-274; genus JAJQCI01. The sequence continues at coordinate 5,974 of CAYMAA010000041.1, forward strand.
GTTTCCCTTATACCTACCATTTACGGAGAAAAAGCGGTTTTAAGGCTTTTGGTAAATAATGCGGTTATTAGCAATGCGGATAAATTCGGTATGAACGAGCGAAACTTTGAAAAGTTTAATAAAATGCTAAAGTGTCCCAACGGTATTATTTATATTTGCGGGCCTACAGGCTCGGGCAAAACAACAACATTATATATGGTTTTGGAGGAGTTTGCCAAAAAGCAGATAAGCATTGTTACTATTGAGGATCCTGTGGAAAAAAACATTGGGCATATTAGCCAAATGCAGGTAAACAATACTGCAGGACTTACATTTGAAAGAGGCTTAAGGGCAATTTTAAGGCAAGACCCCGATGTAATCATGGTGGGGGAAACCAGAGATAACGAAACGGCGTCTATTTCCGTCAGAGCAGCCATTACCGGGCATATTGTATTTTCCACTCTGCATACAAACAGTGCCGTTGCGGCTATTGTAAGGCTTGCGGATATGGGTGTCGAGCCGTATCTTATTGCAAACTCTCTTGTGGGGGTTGTGGCGCAAAGACTTGTGAGAAAGGTTTGCCCCGAGTGCGGCAGGCTTGTGGACGCAACGGAAGAGGACAAGAGAATTTTAGGCGCAGACGTTGACAGGGTAATGAAGGCTGTTGGGTGCAGCAGATGCAATAAAACAGGGTATTCCGGCAGAATTGCCGTGCATGAAATTGTTGCTATAGACAAGAAAATCAGAAAAATGATAAATGAGGGCGCGGATATGGACGTAATTCAGGACTATGCCATAAAGCGCCAAGGCTTGGAGCTTTTAACAGCAAGCGCTTTAGAGCTTGTTAAGGAGCATAAAACAACCGTTGAAGAGTTTGCAAAGCTGCGGAACTATTGATTAATCGGTAATTCCGTAAGCTGTAATTATGTGCAATATAATACCCGATCTGTTAGGATCGGGTATTTTAATATGAATATATCTGTTACATTTTTATCTGTTCATTTCCGACTGAGGCCCTGTGGATTTATGGTTTTTAATTACGCTGTTAATTTCTTCCAGTGAGGAACGGGGCATATCGCCGTAAACGGTATTTTTAACGGCAGACATGGCATCACCGTATTCTACTGCCGCCTGAATATCGCCCTTCATAAGGATTGCGTAAAGCGCACCGCCAACAAAGGCATCTCCCGAGCCTATTCTGTCCACAACTTCAATTTCCTTGTAGTGTTCTTCCTCGTAAAAATTACCGTCAAAGTATATTTTACAGCCGAAGTTATGTTTTGTAGGACTGATGGCAATACGCCTTGTGGTTGCAACAATTTTACAGCCGTATTCATCGGAATAGGATTTCATAATTTCTTCCAAAGTACCTGTTTTTTGCATCATACGTCTTGATGTTTCTTCGGAAACAAAGAGAACATCTACATAAGGAAGAATTTTAACAATAGCCTCTCTTGCTTCATCTTCACTCCAAAGGTTTGCCCTGTAGTTAAAGTCAAAGGATACGGCACAGCCGTTTTTCTTAAATTCCTGTATCATTTTAAGAGTGGTTTCTCTAAGTGACGGTGCAAGGGCAAGGGTAATGCCGCTTACATGGAAAAGACGTGTTTTGTAGTAAACCTCCGGGTCAATTTCCCCAAATTGAATTTTTGTGAAAGAGGAATTGGCTCTGTCGTAAACCACGGTGGATTTGCGTGGATAAGCTCCGGACTCATAGTAATAAATACCCAGTCTTTTTTCGGGTGATTTGTCGAAAACAACATAACGGTCGGTAACTGCGCCGTAACGAATGTTATACTGAATAAATCTGCCTATTTTATTATCCGGCAATTTTGTAATAATGGCGGTTTTTGCACCTAAGTATGCCGCGCCCGAGGCAACATTAAGCTCCGAGCCGCCTGCGTTTTTATCAAATACTTCGCCGTAAGAAATTTTTTCCTTATCGGGAGCGGAAAGCCTGAGCATAACCTCACCAAAACTTACAAGATCAAATCTTCTGCCAACGCCGCTGGGGATAAAATCTTTTATTTCCATATAAAAACCTCCTTTATGTAGTATAATAAATTTAATACGGCAAAAAGCCGACTGCCGTACTGTGTTTGTTTAATTATACTATATTTTGGAATATAAAGCAAGGTTGTTTATAAGAATTTTACAAAAAAACAGTAAAAAATTTTATATTTAAAGGCTGTTTATAAGTTTTGACAATTCTTCCCTATTAAAATTATAGTCCGTATTGCAGAAGTGACAATGTACATTTGCTCTGCCGTCCTCTTCAAGAATTTTTACAAGCTCCTGTTTGCCTATATTTTTAAGCGCCGTTTCAACCTTTTCTCTTGAGCAGGTACATTTATATTCCACGGGGATTTTATTAAGCACAACAGGGTCAAAGCCGCGGAGTACACGCTGAACGATGTTTTCAGCAGTTTCAAGCTCTTCAAACATATTTGTTACTGAGGGTATCGCACCAAGACGGCGTTCCAAACGTGTTATAATTTCTTCATCTGCGCCGGGCAAAAGCTGAAGAATAAAGCCGCCTGCCTGTTTTACCGAGGTGTCCGTATCTATAAGCACACCCAGAGCAACGGCTGAGGGGATTTGTTCGCTTAAACTGAAATAATAGGTAAAGTCCTCTGCGATTTCTCCCGAAATAAGGGGTACGTTGCCAACATAAGGCTCTTTAAGACCTAAGTCCTTAATTACGGTAAGGCTGCCGTTGCCAACTGCTCCGTAAACGTCCAGCTTGCCTGATTTATTAAGGGGCAGCTCTACGTTTGGGTTGTTTACATAGCCTTTAACAGAGCCGTCTGCCTCGGCGGTTACGGTAATTCCCCCAATAGGCCCGTCGCCTTTTATTTGAACGGTTAAGGAGTCCGTTTCACTTTTAAGCATTAAACCCATAATTGAGGCGGCTGTAAGAGTACGCCCCAAGGCGGCGGTACAAACAGGGGTTGTGTTATGAAAATTTTTTGCGGTCTGCACAATTTCCTTTGTATCTGCAAAAAAGAAACGTATATTCCCTTTTTCCGCTGTACCTCTTAAAACATAGCTCATAAGCGTCAATCCTTTCCTGCCAAAAAATATATTCTTTCCGTTGTGGGTGTAACAGATGACAAGGTATTTGCATCAGCGGTTTCGTAAACGGAAAAACCTGCCTGTTTAAGAAGAAAAATTATTTCTTCAGTGGAATATGCTTTTTCATAATGATATTCTTCAAACCTTTCATATTTACCCGACTTTGTTTTTATAAAAATGTTTACATAATACTCGTTTATAAAGCTGTCTTTATCAAAATAATTTTCACAGGTAACGGCAGAGCCTTCGGAGGTTTGACAAAATGATGTAAAGCCTAAAACGTCTTTTAGCTTATAAATGCTGTTTATGTCAAAAATCAGCATACCGCCGCTATTGAGATTATTGTAACAGTTTTTAAACACCTGCAAAAGCTCTTGATTGGTTGTAATGTAGTTAATACAGTCGCAGAGAGAAATTATTAAATCTACAGGGCAGGGGAGGCTGAAGCTGCACATATCCTGATTGGAAAAAATAATTTGTTTATTTGCTTCAAAGGCTTTTTGAGATGCAACTGCAAGCATATCCTCGGAAAGGTCTATTGCCGTTACATTATAACCTTGCTCACTTAACATAAGAGCCATTGTACCCGTGCCGCAGCCCAAGTCCAAAACGGTATTGGGGTTTTTATTATATTTTGCCAAATAGTGTTCTATATTTTCAAACCACTTTTTATAGGGAACTTCTTCCATATATTGGTCATACAGTAAGGATAATTCATTATACATAGCATTTTCCTTTTTGGTTTACTTCAAAATTTTAATGATACTTCCGCCATCGTCGCTGTCTTCAAGTATAATTGTGTATTCATTTTCGTCCATAACAACTGTAAGCCTAAAAATATTTTGAGATATTTCTTCACTCATTAATGTTAATTTATTGCTCAGGCTGTAGTAAACCTCCACCTCTGTTGCCGTCATATTTGTTTTATATGTTGTTGCTGTGTCGGTTTCTTCCGCAAGCTCGCAATTTTCGGGCAGGGGAAGTCCGCTGTGATCGTCAGCGGTTTCTGCCGAAGTTTCCGTGGTTATTTCCGTGGCATTTTCCTCGGTTACGCTATTATTACAGCCTGCTGCCGTAAAAAGAATGGCGGTACAATACAAAGCTATTAATAATTTCTTCATAACACTTACCTCTTAAAACTTAAAAGTATCCCGTAAACCAAGCCACTTTTTATCCTTATCGCTTAAATTGATTGGGGCGCCGTCCTTTAGTGTGTAGCCTTCGCTATCCGCATTTCCCTTATATTCCCCAACAATTTCCTGCCAGTCAATACCGATTTCGGGGTCGTTCCATGCAAGACCGCCCTCATCTCCCGGGTGATAAAAGTCCGTTACCTTATAGCAAAACTCCGCCGTATCGCTGAGTACCAAAAAACCGTGGGCAAATCCCTCGGAGATATAAAACTGTTTTTTATTTTCTTCTGTAAGCTCTACACCGTACCACTTTCCGTAGGTTTTGCTGCCGCTGCGTAAATCTACCGCAACGTCAAAAACTCTGCCTTTAATAACCCTTACAAGTTTGCCTTGAGGGTACTGTTTTTGAAAATGCAAACCTCTTAAAACGCCCTTTGTACTCATACTTTGGTTATCCTGCACAAATACCATATTTAAGCCGTTTTCCGCCATATCCCTTTGGTTATAGGTTTCCATAAAATAACCTCGGCTGTCACCGTGTACCGCAGGCTCTATAATATAAAGTCCCTCAATAGGGCAATTTGTTACCTTTATCTGTCCCATATTAAAGCTCCTTTTCAAAATCCAATTGTTTTAAATATCTTCTTAATGCGTCCTGCCATACAGGCAAGGGTTTAAAACCGTTTTCAACAAGTTTGCTTTTATCCATTCTGCTGTTTTCGGGTCTTTTTGCTTTGGAAGGGTATTTGTCGCTTGAAACAGGCAAAACCTCCACATTCAGGTATTTTTTATCATACTCTGCGCCCTGTTTTAAAATTTCCTTTGTAAAATCGTACCAGCTTATATAGCCGCCCTCATTGGTTGCGTGGTATCTGCCGTATTTGTCCGTTTCAATCATATCCGCCAAAAGTCTGCTGAGATCGGGAGTATAGGTGGGTGTACCTGTTTGGTCGGAAACCACGGTTAGCCTATCGTGGGTTTTGCCAAGCCTAAGCATTGTTTTTACAAAATTCTTTCCGTTTTTGCCAAAAACCCAAGCTATTCTCACAATAAAATATTTTGTTGTATATTTTTCTACCGCAAGCTCTCCCTCATACTTTGTTTGACCGTATACATTCAGCGGATTTCGCTCATCATCGGGCTGCCATGGTCTTTCTCCCCGACCGTCAAAAACATAGTCCGTTGAGAGATACAAAAGCTTGCAGTCAAGATTTCCGCATACCTTTGCAATGTTTTCCGTGCCGCCTGCATTTACCGCTCTTACCTTGCGTATATTTTCTTCATCTTCGGCGGCATCTACGGCTGTCCAAGCGGCACAGTGTATAACACCATCGGGTTTTTGCTCCGTTAAAAAATCTTCAACAGCCTTGCCATCGGTAATATCCAAGTCTTTTATGTCAATGCCTACTGCATTATGCCCTCTTTTTTTAAGCTCCGTCATAACATCGCTGCCTAACTGACCCATTGCTCCCGTAACTACAATTTTCATACCTTAATTTCCTCTCTGTTTCCGTACATTTTGTTGTAATAGTTTACATATTCTCCCGATATAATTGTTTCCCACCATTCACGGTTTTCAAGATACCATTTAATTGTTTTTTGAATACCGTCAGCAAACTTTGTTTCAGGCAGCCAGCCTAACTCATTATGAATTTTGGTTGGGTCAATGGCATAGCGCATATCGTGACCTTTTCTGTCCGCAACATAGGTTATAAGGCTTTCGGGTTTATCAAGAGCCTTACAAATAAGCCTTACAATATCAATATTTTTCATTTCGTTATGACCGCCGATATTGTAAACCTCTCCAACTCTGCCCTTGTGTATAATAAGGTCTATTGCCTTGCAATGGTCTTTCACATAAAGCCAGTCACGCACATTCTCGCCTTTTCCGTAAACAGGCAGGGGTTTGTTATTAAGAGCGTTGGCAATCATAAGAGGTATGAGCTTTTCGGGAAAATGATAAGGGCCGTAGTTATTGGAACAGCGGCTTATTGAAACGGGCAGGCCATAGGTTCTGTAATATGCCAGCACAAGCAAATCCGCCGCTGCTTTTGAGGAGGAGTAGGGGGAGCTTGTATGAATGGGTGTTTCTTCCGTAAAAAACAGGTCGGGTCTGTCAAGGGGCAGATCTCCGTAAACCTCGTCCGTAGATACCTGATGATACCTTTTTATGCCGTACCTTCGGCAGGCATCCATAAGCGTTGCCGTGCCAATAATATTTGTCTGCAAAAACACCGATGGATCTTCAATGGAGCGGTCAACGTGGCTTTCTGCGGCAAAGTTTACAACAATATGGGGCGATTCTTCTTCAAAAAGTGTATAAACCGCATTTCTGTCGCATATATCCGCTTTTACAAATCTAAAATTGTCATTATCCATAACATTTTTAAGGGTTGACAAATTTCCCGCATAAGTCAGCTTGTCCAAACAAATAATTCTGTAAGCGGGGTATTTTTTTAGCATATAAAATATAAAATTGCTGCCAATAAAGCCTGCTCCGCCTGTTACTATAATATTCATATATATACCTCACGTTTTTTCAATATATTTTCCGTCAATAACATCCTTTAAGTACTGACCGTACTGGTTCTTTTTAAGCACATCATAAACTCTGAGAACATCATCTTTGCTTATCCAGCCGTTAAGGTAGGCTATTTCCTCCAAACAGGCTATTTTTCTGTGCTGATGCGTTTCTACCGTTTTAACAAAATTGGTTGCGTCCACAAGGCTTTCGTGAGTGCCTGTATCCAGCCAAGTAAAGCCCTGCCCTAACAGCTCCACGTTAAGTCTGTTTTTTTGAAGATATATTCTGTTAAGGTCGGTTATTTCCAGCTCTCCTCTTTTTGAGGGTTTAAGACCTTTGGCAAACTCTACTACGTCATTATCATAAAAATACAAACCTGTTACACAATAGTTGCTTTTAGGTTTTTGGGGTTTTTCTTCTATGGAAACAGCCTTGCCGTTTTTATCAAATTCCACAATGCCAAACCTTTCGGGATCGTCCACATAATAGCCGAAAATTGTGGCGCCTGCGCCGCTTTCAGCACATTTACGGGCAGTTTTAAGCCTTTTTTTAAGTCCGTGACCAAAAAATATATTGTCGCCCAAAACCATGGCAACGGAGCTTTTGCCTATAAACTCTTTTCCTATAATAAAAGCCTGAGCAAGTCCGTCGGGAGATGGCTGAACGGCATAGCTTAGGCTTATGCCAAACTGACTTCCGTTGCCCAAAAGCTGTTCAAAACGAGGTGTGTCCGTAGGAGTGGATATTATAAGAATATCTCTAATTCCCGTATTCATTAAAACGGACATGGGGTAATATATCATTGGCTTGTCGTAAATGGGCAAAAGCTGTTTGGAGGTTACTTTTGTTAAGGGATAAAGCCTCGTTCCCGAGCCTCCTGCCAATATAATTCCTTTCATAGCTTATTCCTTTCTGTCAGTACTTAGAGTTAATATAGTAATCTATAAGGGATTTTTTTGACCCCTCTTTAAACACTCCATACTCCCGCAGTCTGTTTAATATGGCTTCATTTTGGGAATGAAGTATCATATTATCGTAGTCCTTCAGCACAATTTCAAACAATCTGCCTCTCAAATATTTGGAACGCACTTTTATAAAATATGCCTCAACATTTTTGAAATCCAACAGATTTAGTATACGCATGGTGGAGCTGTCCTTACTGCCGTAGAAATAATTGATTTTTTCATTATACAGAGTATGGTTTTCCTTATTTTTGGCATATTTGGCGTCCATTCGGCAAGCCTTTGCCATAGCGTTATAATACTGGTAGTTAAAAAGACCTTTTTCCACGGTATCTACATTTTTAAAGGGCTTATCCCGTAAGGAAAGCACCGCATCCATATTTGCGTCCAAATACTCTTCCTTATTCATATCTCCCTTAATATACTGGTTTATGAGGCTTTGCCTGTAAGCAAAATATTTTTGCAAAGCGTTCATATTTTCACTTCCAAACTTTAGTAGGGATTATTTAAGCAGCATACCTGCCTTAACCTGTGCGGCAGTTTCCGCATCCTTGGCAATTTTTAAAAGGGCAAAGGCAAATTCCATAGCCATACCCGGGCCTTTTGCCGTAACAATATTTCCGTCCTTCACAACATTTTCTCCCGTTACATTTGCACCGAGCAATTCCGACTCAAAACCGGGGTAAACGGTTGCTTTTTTGCCTTTTAAAATTCCGTTAACACCCAAAGCGGAGGGTGCCGCGCAAATGGCGCATACATATTTACCTGCTTCCGCCTGCTTTATTAATGCCTTAGTTAAAACGGTATTGTTTTTAATGTTTTGTGTGCCTGCACCGCCCCCGGGCAATATCATCATATCACTGTCATCAAGGTTGGCGTCTTTAAGGAGCATATCCGCCTTAACCGAAATATTATGGCTTGACATTACATCAATTTTATTCATAATAGAAACTGTTTTAACATCACAGCCGCCGCGTCTTAAAACATCTGCAACAG
>CAYMAA010000042.1:0-14487 GCA_964388305.1 uncultured Lachnospiraceae bacterium
TTGAACAAAAACCGGCAAATTACAAGGCGGGTAAATTGAAATTTGAAGAACACGAGCTGATAGAGGAGTAATCTATATTATGCGGACAAAAGGCATACAATGGGATTTTGATGCTTGGGAAGATTATATTTATTGGCAGACACAGGATAAGAAAGCTTTACGCCGTATCAATCAGCTTGTAAAAGATATTCAACGCAAAACAGGCGGTTATTTTTTAGCCGTCTGTTTTTTTATTGTCAGTTGCAAAAATTCTGTTCCGACAAGGTTGCTTTGCAATAACTAATGTTATTCTTGACTAACCCAATGTTTTCTGCGTATAATGTTATTAAATTTATTGAAAAGAAGGCTTATATATGAAAAAAGATAATATGAGCAATGAAAAATTGGCAATGCGTGTTTCCGAGGTGAGCATTGCGGGTAATGTTGTTTTAAGCGTTGTAAAGCTTTTAGCGGGAATTTTCGGAAATTCAGCCGCAATGATTTCCGATGCGGTACATTCCCTTTCGGACGTATTAAGCACATTTATTGTTATTGCAGGCATTAAAATTTCCAACAAAAGAGCAGATGTAGACCACCGCTACGGACACGAGCGTTTTGAGTGTATCGCATCAATAATTCTTGCAACAATGCTTGCGGTTGTGGGTTTGGGAATAGGCATTAGCGGAATTAAGGCTGTGGCAGGCTTTAAGGGCACTTCGGCGGTTATTCCTTCGCCTTTGGCGCTTGCTGCCGCCGCAGCTTCCATAATAGTAAAAGAAGCTATGTTTTGGTATGGCAGAAATGCCGCATTGAAAATTAATTCCGACGCATTAATGGCTGATGCGTGGCACCACCGCAGTGACGCTCTTTCATCTGTAGGCGCGCTGATAGGTATCGGGGGCGCAATGCTTGGAGCGCCTTTGCTTGACCCTTTGGCAAGCGTTGTTATAAGTCTGTTTATACTTAAAGCAAGCTATGATATTTTTAAGGACGCGGCTGATAAAATGGTGGATAAAGCCTGTGATGAGGAAACTGAAGAGAATATGAGGGTTTTAGTGGGAAAAACCGATGGTGTTATTGCGGTAGACCTGCTTAACACAAGGCTTTTCGGCCCAAAAATTTATGTGGATATAGAAATTTCCGCAGATAAAAATCTGCGGCTTGAGGACGCTCACAAAATTGCTCAAAATGTACATGATGAAATAGAAAGGGAGTTTCCGCTTGTAAAGCACTGTATGGTGCATATAAACCCATCGTAAAATAATATGCAAAACGAGATGCTGACAGTATATTGACGCATCTCGTTTTTGTATTGTTTATATTTTATTTTTCGCTTTTGTATTTTTTTGCCGCCTCAATAAAATCTCTGAAAAGAGGGTGAGGTTTGTTGGGACGTGACTTAAACTCGGGGTGGAACTGAACACCTACAAACCACGGGTGGACGGTCTGTTTAAGCTCCACAATTTCAACAAGCCTTTCGTTTGGAGAAACACCTGCAATAACAAGTCCGCTTTCTTCAAGAGCCTTCCTGAACTCGTTGTTAAACTCATATCTGTGTCTGTGTCTTTCGTAAATAAGCTCTGTGCCGTTATAAGCGGCGGAAGAGTTAGTGCCTTCAACAAGCCTGCAGGGGTAAGCTCCCAAGCGCATTGTGCCGCCCATATCCTCAATATCCTTCTGTTCCGGCATAAGGTCAATAACAGGGTGCTTGCTTTCGGGATTAATTTCCGAAGTGTTGGCATCTCCAAACATAAGCACATTTCTGGCATATTCAATAACGGAGCACTGCATACCCAAACAAATTCCAAAAAAGGGAATTTTATTTTCTCTTGCGTAAGTAATTGCGGAAATTTTACCCTCAATGCCTCTTGTGCCGAAGCCGCCGGGGACTAAAATGCCGTCACAGCCTTTAAGCAGAGTTAAATCTCCGCTTTCCAGAAATTCGGAGTTTACCCAGATAATGTTTACCTTAACTCCCGTATGTATGCCTGCGTGGTGAAGCGACTCCACAATGGAAAGATAAGCGTCGTGCAACGCAACATACTTGCCTACAAGGGCAATGTTTACCTCGCCGCAGGTATTTCTTTCCTTTTCCACAACACTGCTCCAGTCCTTAAGGTCAGGCTCGCCGTATTCAACATTGAGCTTTCTGCAAACAATTTCAGCCAGTCTTTCTCTTTCCAAAAGAAGAGGGACTTCATATAAGCTGTCGCAGTCGATATTTTCTATAACACATTCCTTTGTAACATTGCAGAAAAGCGCCAGCTTGCTTTTTTCATTGTCGGAAATATGATGCTCGGTTCTGCAAACGATAATATCCGGCTGAATACCTATTTGCAAAAGCTGTTTAACAGAGTGCTGAGCAGGCTTTGTTTTAAGCTCCTGACTTTTTGCAAGGTAGGGTATAAGGGCAACGTGTATGTATAAACAGTTTTCCTTTCCCACCTCATAGCTTACCTGCCTTATTGCCTCCAAAAAAGGCTCGCTTTCAATGTCGCCGACAGTTCCGCCGATTTCAGTTATAACAAAATCCGCTCCCGTGTTTTTTCCTCTGTAAACTCTTTCCTTAATTTCGTTTGTAATGTGAGGTATTACCTGTACCGTACCGCCAAGGTAGTCCCCTTTTCTTTCCTTATTAAGTACCGACCAGTAAATTTTACCTGTGGTAACATTGCTGTTTACGGAAAGATTTTCGTCAACAAATCTTTCGTAATGCCCTAAATCCAAATCCGTTTCCGCACCGTCCTCCGTTACAAAAACCTCTCCGTGCTGATAAGGACTCATTGTACCAGGGTCGATGTTAATGTACGGGTCAAACTTTTGTATGGTAACTTTATATCCTCTTGCTTTAAGCAGTCTGCCTAAAGACGCCGCCGTAATACCCTTACCCAATCCGGAAACGACGCCGCCGGTAACAAAAATATACTTGGTCTGCATTATAATAATACTCCTTCATAATATTTCAAAAACAACTTTCACTTATATAATTTTATAGTTTTACACCTAAAAAGTCAATCCCTTTTGCAATATTATTATTTTCATTAGACTTTTAATTCAGTACATATTAAGGTTAAACAGCTCGTTCAGCTTATAGGCAACGCCTGCTTCATCATTTGTTTTTGTTATGGCATTGCATAGCCTTTGTACATTTTCGTCACCGTTTCCCATACATACGGACAAACCTGTTTCACTGAGAAACGAAAGATCGTTTTCATTATCTCCAAAGCCTACAATTTCTTTTGGCAATATACCCATTGTATCGGCGATTTTTAAAAGTGCATTGCCTTTTGTCGCCTTTGAGGATATAAAGTCCAGACAAACAGCTCCGGAGAAAACCACATTCACACCGGGAGTGTTTTTTAGGTCTGCCTGAATTTTTTTAAGGCGGTCACGTTTTTCAACCGCCAAAATTTTTAAAACAGGCTTGTTTAAAATAAGGCCCGGGTCGGAAACCTCCTTTGCGGGGAAGTCCTTTTTATTTTTGTAATTATTACCCGTTATTGCTTTGATTTTTTGACTCATATCAAGACGCATAGCATAACATTCATCTATTGTGTAGGCTTTATAGCCGAGTTTATGCTCTTCCATATATGCAAGAATGGTTTTAATGCTGCTTTTGGGTATTTCTTCGCACATATATGTTATATTTTTGTTAAGGTTTCGTATAGTGGCGCCGTTGCAGCCGATTATGTTTATATCTCCGCCGATTTCATCAGCATAGTCCTTAACCAAAAGGTCATTACGGCCTGTAGCTATTACAAATTTTACACCCATTGCCATTATTTTTTGAATGGCTGTTATATTATCCCTCGGGAGATAACCGTTGCTGTCTATAAGTGTAAAGTCGCAGTCGGATACTACCATTTTGTATTTCATATCGGCTCCTCCGATTTTATTACCGTATATTGCCGGTTAAGGGCAGGCAAAAGCTTTTCAAAAAAGTCCTTTGAAGAAATGCGTATGCTTGAAGTGTTTATACAGGGGTGCATACCGATATATTCCTGCTTTAAAATGTCCTCGTCTATAAGCAGCTTTACCCTTTGTTCCGTGTCGTTCATAAGGCCCAAAACAGTTACCGAGCCGGGGGTTAAATCCAGAAGTGTTTTCAAATAATTCTCCGATGCGAAGGAAAGCCTTGAAGAGCCTGCCTGACGGGAAACAAAGCCTGTTTTAAACTTTTTATGACCCGGCACGATATACAGATAAAACTCCGTTTTATTGGCGGTGGTTAAAAACAGATTTTTGCTTATGGGAACCTGCAATGCCTCCTCAACCTCGGCGCAGGCTTCAATGGTGGCGGTGGGCGCATGATCCGCGCGAATGTATTTTATGCCCAGGCTGTCCAGCAAATCGTAGGAACGGATTTCATTTTTTATGCGATTGGAGCAGTCCTCGGGGCGGCCGTTATGTATTTGAAGTTTTGTTTCCATTTATTTTTCCTCCTATAACCTCCGATATTATTACGGCGAAAAACGTAAGCGCAAAGCCTGCAAAAAGCCTTAATGTCAGCCTTTCATCGGCATAAAATATAAGCGAAAACAGAACGCCGAAAACGGACTCCATACTTAAAAGTATGGCTGCCGCCGCAGGAGGCGCATATTTTTGACCTATATTTTGAAGTGTAAGACCCAATGCCGTTGCTCCGAAAGATAAGAAAAGTATGTTTGGAACTACCGAAAGAGGTACGCTTGCCGGCAGACCTTCAAAAATAAAACCAAGCGTAAGGTTTAGTATGGCTGCCGCACCGAACTGAATAATTGAAAAAAGGAGAGAGTCCTTGTTATTATAGAGCTTTGCGACGGCGCATATATGGGCGGCGTAGAAAAAACCGCATATTATTGTTAAAATATCGCCCTTGCAGATTGTCAGATTATCTTCCAGGCATATAAGTCCAAAACCCGTCATACAAACAACAGCGGCGGCAATGTTGCAAAGAGTGGGACGTTTTTTGTCGATCACCCAATACAAAAAAGGCGTTATTATACAGTAGCCTGCCGTTAAAAAGGCATTTTTGCCGGGGGTAGTGCCTGAAAGACCTACCGTTTGCACACTGTAGGCAAAGCCTAAAAGACACCCTGCAATTATGCCGTGAATAATATAATCCTTATTTATAAGCTTAAATTTTTTATGAAATATAAGTGATAACAGTAAAAATGCCAATGAAAACCTGACGCCTATTGTTATTAACGGAGGAAGATAGGAGATGGCATTTTTAAGCACCACAAAAGAAATGCCCCAAATAAGAGCGGCTGACAGCAGGGCGGTTTTTGCCCAAAATGTTTTGTTCATATTGCACCTCATACAAATTTATTGAGCCCGGCATTGTAGGTGTAGCCTATGCTGTTTAATTTTTCCTTGATTTCATTTTCATTTACGTTCAATGCCTTGCATAAACAGGTTAAAGAGGGGTATTCATCTCTTAATTTTGTATTTATATAGCTTAAAAGCATTACACAATCCTTGGGAAGCATATTTGACTCTCCTTTAATTAATAAAAATATTATAGTATAGCAAAAAATAAAAGTCAACTGCTGACAAATTTTTTTTGCTTGACAGTCATTGCCATGGGTGCTATAATTATTTAACTGAACGGTCAATAAATATTACGGGGGTGTTATAATGATTAAAAATACAAAACGGCAGGAGATACTTTCCGCCGCCAAAGCCTGCTTTAAGGAGCGCGGCTTTTACGGCTCGGGAGTTGATGAAATTGCAAAAAAAGCAGGCATAACAAAATCCCTTTTATATTATTACTTTAAAAGCAAGGACGAGATTTTTTTTGTTTTAATGGAAGAAAGCCTGGAAAGAATAATTACTTCAATTTCCGCATTTAAGCCAAAAACGGATAATCCGCTGTGGGAACGCTTTGAAAGCATACTTGAAAGCATTAAAAAAGAAATAGACGTGCTTACAATAGCCCTGGGAGATATACTTTTAAACAGCTCCAAAACAAATATGATAATGGAGCTTACACAATTAAACTTTTTGGACGATAAGGTTAAGGGCAGCCTAAACAAAAATATGCGTCCGCTGCATATAATGTTTATACAAAACGCCATTTCATTTTATTCATTGCTGGATAAAACCTGCGAGTATTACTCATACCCTAAGTATATGCTTGAACAGGACTTTAAGGCGGAGCTTTTTGAGGTTTATAAAAAAATACATTTAAGGGAGGCAGATTAATATGAAAAACGCAAAAATGTTTACAATTACAGTGTTTGCCGCACTTTTAACCGCTTGTTCAACAGGCGGAAAGGCAACGGAGCAAACGCCTCCCACGGTTAAGGCGGCGGAGCTTTCCGCCAACGGCTATACACAAAAGCTCACCTACTCAGGCACCGCAAAGGCTGACGAAACGAAAAATTTTTCTTTTCTCCTTTCGGGCAAAATTTCCTCCGTGGAGGTGGAAAAGGGCGACCCGATTAAAAAGGGACAGGTGCTTGCCAAATTGGATACGGAGTCCGTTGATCTTGCGATAAACAATGCCAACGAGGACATAAGCAAGGCAAATAACCAGATAGAACAGCTAAAAAACAATATAGAAGTGCAAAAGCTTACCTTGGAGAAAAGCCGGCTTGCCATTGACGCAGAAAAAATCAATCTTAAAAAAACAGAGGATACCTACAACTCCCAAATTGCCACAATTCAGCTTTCATATAACAATACAAAGGCTGATTATGACAGAGCCGTGAGCCTGCATGACAACGGCTATATAAGCGATACGGATTTTGAACAGGCAAAGCTTGCCATGGATACCGTTACGGAACAGCTTAATACCGCAAAAGAAAATATGGCTAATGATGTGGAGCTTGAAAACAAGTCCATAGAAAATATGGAAAATGACTACAAGCTGCAGGAAACGGCGGTTAAAAACTCACAAACACAGTTAGATGCCGCCTATATAGCATTAAATCAGGCGAAAATTGCTTTGGAGCAAAGCAATAAAAGCCTTAACGATTCCACCCTTGTTTCCACTATGGACGGCTTTGTAACGGAGGTTGTTATGAAGTCGGGAGAGGTAACGAGCGCAGGCGCTCCCGTAGTATGCGTAAAATCGGGAGAGCAGGTAATAAACATAGGCGTCGGCACCGCAGACTACCCCAAGCTATCTCTTGATATGGATGCGGAGGTAATATATAACAGCAAGTCCTATAAGGGTAAAATAACAAATATTGCCAACTACCCCGACGAAGCCACCCGTACCTATAATGTGGAAATAACCCCTCAAAACTGTGACGTGGCAATGGGGACTCTTGTAAGTGTGGAAATACCCATAGGAGAGGCTGCGGGCTGTTTCATTCCCATAAGCTCCGTTTTTAATACCAACGGCGCAGATTATGTTTATGCGCTGCAGGAGGACGGCTACGGCTATTACCGTACGGTTAAAACGGAAGTGATTTTAGATGCGGTGGACGGCGACACCATTCTTGCCAAAAACCTTGACCCGGGGACTATCATAGTTTCCGAGGGGATCACCGATGTTTCCGATAATCAGCAGGTAAACATAAATTTCGATAAATAACAGGGGGTGATTTGCAATGAAAAAGGATTTAATACGGCTTTCCGTAACCAAAAGAAGAATTACCGTATTTATGGTAATAATGGTTTTTATAACAGGCGCTATATGTTACGATTTGCTGCCAAAACAGCAGTACCCCGTTATAAGCCTGCCCATGGTGGTAATTTCCGCAGTTTACCCCGGAGCAAGCGCAGAGGATATGGAGGAGCTTGTTACCTCCAAAATAGAGGATTGCTGTATGGAGGCAACAGGCTTTGACTACGTTACCTCCCAGTCCTATAACGGTATAACCGTTGTAAAAACATTTTTCACTTACGACCTTTCCCCCGATGAGCTTAAGCAGGCAAAGGACGATTTGCGTGTAGACATTGAAAACGCCGATCTGCCCGAGGGTGTAACAAACCTTAATTATAATGACGACGCCTTTGACACGGCAGGGCTTATACTTGCCTTTACGGGAGAAGATGCCTCTATAGACGAGCTTTCCTCCCGCGCGGAGGACTTAAAGGACGAGCTTTTGGGTATGGACGGCGTAAGCAAGGCGGAAATTGACGGGGATTTGGAAAAACAGGTAAAGGTTACGGTAAACGCTCCGAAAGCAAATTATCTGGGGGTTTCCCTTACAAGCATTTCAAGCATAATTTCCGCTCAAAACAGCACCATACCCGTGGGTACTTTGGAATTTGACAATGATGAAATAAATATAAACACATCGGGCAAATTGGAAAATTTAGACGAAATAAAAAATATTATCGTAACGGCGGACGCCTCCACAGGCGCTATTGTAAAGCTGGGAGATATTGCGGACGTGGAGTTTGGCTATGATGATGACGATAAGAGCTATGCCTTCAACGGTAAAAATGCCGTTATACTCAGCATTTACTTTAATGAAGGGGAAAATGTGCTTAAAATAGGCAAAGAGGTTATGAAAACGGTGGATAAGTATAAGGCGGGCATTGGCGATGGCGTAAATATAGATAAGGTTGTTTATCTGCCCGATGATGTAACCTCATCCATCAATGACTTTCTTGTAAATCTTGTGGAAAGCATAGTAATAGTTCTGGGTGTAATTATGATAGGTATGAGCATTACCAACGGCATTATAGTTTCCGTTGTAATTCCTCTTGTTATTTTTGCATCTTTTATATGTATGAAGCTTTTTGGCTTGGAAATAAATTTTGTTTCCCTTGGCTCTCTCATAGTTGCTTTGGGTATGCTTGTGGATAATGCCATAGTGGTAAGCGACGCCATTCAGGTACGGGTGGATAACGGTGAGGAGAGGCTGAGCGCCTGCGTAAACGGCGCAAAAGAGGTTGCTTTGCCTGTTTTTGCATCTACTCTTACAACTGTTATAATTTACAGCGCCTTTTTTATGCTGCCCGGCGCTATGAAGGAGCTTGCCATAGGCTTGCCTATTATAGTAATTTCGGCTTTAAGCTGCTCGTTTGCGGCGGCAATGCTTGTAACACCCGTTATGTGCTATATAATGCTTAAAAAGTCCAAGCCTTCAAAGCAAAAGGCAAGCAGGGTGCGTAACCTTTTCAAAAATCTGCTGAATACGGCAATGAAGCACAAGCCTGCCACAGCCGTTATTTGTGTTGCCGCTGTTGCTGCCTCCGCCGCGCTTATTTCCCGTTTGGATCTTGAGCTTATACCCTCCTCCGACAAGGAAATATTGGATATAGACATTACTTCTTACAATTATTACGATATAAGAAAAACCGACCGGCTGGTACGGCAGGTGGAAGATATACTTTCCAAAGAACCCGAAAACGCAGGGTATCTTTCGGCAACAGGCGGTCATGTGCCAAAATATGACTTCGGCACACAGCCTGCAACGGACTCCGTAAATAAGGGCAGTATAATTTATAACATAAATTTAAAAGAAGGGGGACGGTTTAAGACAAAATCCGCCTACCGCCAGTATCTTCAAAACCTTATAGATGAAAAAATAGGCGGAGCCAAAATAATCGTTTCCGAGCTTAATATTATGCCTGAAAAAACAGACCCCATAAGCATTACCCTTTACGGCGACAATACGGAAAAGCTGAATGTTGCCGGCAATAATGCCCTTAATTACCTTAAAACCGTAGAAGGCGCCGAAAGCGCTTATGCAGACAGAAAATACAACACCTATAACTACTATATTAATATGAAACCCGATGAGCTTAACACCTGCGGACTTACAAAAGCGCAGGTTCAGTATGAGCTGAATTATGCAATAATGGGCGGCACGGCATCTCTTTTCCGCAAAAACGGACAGGAATACCCCATTGTTGTAAAAAGTGATATAAACAATACGGACTCTTTAAGAGATTATCAGTTTGTATCGGATATAACAGGAGGCAAATATAAGCTCAGTCAGTTTGCGGATGTGGGAGTTTCCGATGACAGCAGCATTATAACACGTTATAACGGCAAAAAGAGCATTACCGTAAGCTGCTATGCCAAGGACGGAAAAAGCCCTGTGGAAATTGCCCGTTCGCTTTATAATGAAATTAATAAATCCGGCATGAACGGAATAGATGCGGCTGTTCAAGGCAATCTGGATACTTTTAATACCGCAATGGATTCTCTTATTAAGGGGGCGGCTTTGGCGCTTCTTGCGATGATATTTGTGCTGTATGTTCAGTTCTATTCATTAAAACGCGCCCTGATAATTCTTGCAAGTATACCCTTCTCCCTTATAGGCTCTTCCGTAGGTCTTTGGATAACGGGGCAAAACCTTTCAATTTTTGCGATGATAGGTATAATAAGCCTTTTGGGCGTTGTGGTAAACAATGCAATAGTTCTTATGGATTTTATTGATAATGAGCTGAAAACAGGCTCGGATACCAAAACCGCCTGCATAGACGCAGTGGAAAAGCGTTTCCGCCCGATACTTCTTTCCACCACAACAACGGTGCTGGGGCTTATTCCTCTTGCAATAGCGGGAAACCCAATATTTAAGGGTCTTTCCATAGCATTTATGTCGGGTCTTACCACTTCGCTGCTGTTTACGCTGGTAATAATTCCCACAATATGTTCTGTGCTTTTAAAGCCTGCTGAATAAGGGATTTTGTACAAGTATTTTTTATATAATAAAAAGCTGAAGGACGGCTGACAGGTTTATCAGCCGCCCTTATTATATTATTATAAACCGTTTACTGAAAAGGCTATCAGCCAAGACCTGCCATTTGAGGAAGAACCATACTTGCGGCAGGGATATAGGTGACAATAAGCAAGCCTATAAGAATTGCGCCGTAAAACAGCAGCATATAAGGCAGAGTTTTTGCCAATGTTGTTTTGCCTACCTTTATGGCAACGAAAAGCGTGTTGCCAACCGGAGGCGTAATATTTCCTATGCAAAGGTTATACACAAGCATAAGTCCGAAATGAACGGGGTTCATACCGAAATTTTTTGCTATAGGCAGGAAAAGGGGCGTAAAAATGAGTATAGCCGGAGTTACGTCCATAAATGTGCCTGCAATGAGCAAAATAACATTCATTATAAGGAGCAGTATATATTTGTTTTGTGTAATGCCTAAAAGCACGGCGGAAATTGCCTGCGGTATTTGCGTGAAAGCCATTACCCAGCTTAAAATGTTTGAAACGCCTATGAGGAAAACGATCATACCGCTCATTTTTGCGCTTTCTACCATAATTTCCTTAAAGGACTTCCATGTTATGTTTTTATAAAGAATACCTAATATAAGAGCATAAACAACAGCTATTGCGGAGCCTTCCGTAGCGGTGAATATGCCGCCTACAATGCCGCCTATTACCACAATTATAAGAGAAAGTGCAGGAATAGCCTTTAATGTGGCGCTTCCCAGTTTTTTTAAGCTAAAGCTGCCCTTTTCACCCACATAACCCTTTTTCTTTGCGATTATTACTGCAACAGCCATGCAGCATACTGCCCACAAAATGCCGGGTATATAGCCTGCAAGGAAAAGCGCCGCAACAGATGTTCCCCCGGAAACAAGGGAATAGGTAATAAGCGCATTTGAGGGAGGTATAAGAAGACCCGACGGGGCGGACGCACCGTTTGCGGCGGCGCAGAGAGCTTTGTCGTAACCCATTTCTTCTTCGCCCTCGCCAACCATATTTCCGACAGCGGCGGCGGCCGCAGAGGCGGAACCGGAAATTGCTCCGAAAAGAGCGTTTGCGCCTACATTTGTAACAAGCAGTGACCCCGGCAGCCTGCCTAAAAGGGCGTTTACAAAGTCAACAAGACGTTTTGCTATTCCTCCCTGATTCATAAGATTTCCCGCAAGTATGAAGAAAGGGATAGCCGTAAGGCTGAATTTGCTCATACCTACAAATGTTCTTTGAGCCGCAGTTACAACGGAAACATCCAAAGGGGTTGTTTGCACTATAGCCACAAGTGAAGATATGCCGATAGCATAAGAAATAGGCACTCCCAAAGCCAAAAGAACAAGCAGTACAACGAGAATTATTATTAAAGCCTGTATCGCCATAAATTATACCTCCTTTCCCTTGCAAATATCAATTATATTAAGCAGGGCATATATCATATTCAGTATTCCGCAAAGAGGCAAAACTATGTAGAATATGCCTATTGCGACGCCAAGTGAAGAGGTTAGCTGACCCATTGCCAGAACGGTGATTTTAAAACCGCCGTAAACAAGTATTATTGCGGCAAACAAAAATGCGATAACCTCTGAAAATATATTTAGCGCCTTTCTGCCCGCAGCTCCGAACTTTTCAACAATTACGGGTATATTCATATGTCCTCTTTCTCCTGTTACGATAGATGCGCCTATAAGAGCCATCCATGCAAACAGATAAGAAACAAGCTCCTCCGACCATGATGAAGGGTTTTGAAGCACATATCTTGTAAATACCTGCCAGCAGGTTAGCAAAACCATTGCGGCAAAGCTTACTGCCGCAAGGAAATTTAAAAGCTTATTAAGCGCTGTTCTTATTTTATCCATATTAAAAACCCCTCCTTATCCTAACTTTTTGTTATATTCCTGAATTGCGTCATATATCGGCACAATGTCGGGGTTGCTTTCAAGCATTGACTTGTGCAGCGGTGTACAGGCATCCACAAATGGCTGCTGCTCGGGATATAAAAAGTTTACTCCCATTTCGTTTTGCGCTTTATCCTTTGCTTTTTCAACCGCAGTAGTCCACTCTTCACGCTGAACCTTGTTTATAAGCTTAAAGCCTTCTTCAAAAATTTCCCTGTCCTCTTCGGGAAGCTCCTGCAAAAAGCTGTAATTGCCTATGAGAATATCCGGCACCATTTGGTGCATATCATAAGAATAATATTTGCAAACCTCTCCGTGGCCGTTGTCGGTCAGGGCAAGCTCGTTGTTTTCAGCTCCGTCTATAATTTTGGACTGGAGAGCCGTATAAACATCGCCAAAACCCATAGGTGTGGCTGAGCCGCCCAAAAGCCGCATCATTTCAACATTTGTAGGCGACTGCTGGACTCTTATTTTAAGGCCTTTAAGGTCGGACGGACTTTCAATAGGGGTGTTTACCGTATAAAAGTTTCTTGTTCCGGCATCAAGCCATGTTACCGCTTCAAAGCCTGCGCTTGCGGTAGACTTAAAAAGCTGATCGGTTATTTCGGTATCATCCATAACCGCATGATAAGCGTCCTCATTTGCGAAAAGATAGGGTAAATTGAAAATCTCGTAGTTTTTGCTGAAGGTTTCCAAAATGGCATTGCTGGCTACACAAAAGTCTATAGCTCCTGTTTGCGTCAGCTGAACCATATCCGTTTGAGAGCCTAAAAGCTCGCTCGGATAAACCTCAATGTCATATTTATCGCCTAAATTTTCTTCAATATATTCTTCAAATGCCAAAAGTCCTTTGTGTGTGGGGTGTTCCTGTGACTGATTGTGACCTATTCTTACAATCCGCTTGCCGCTGCCGCCCGAACAGCCCGCAAGTGTAAGCGCCGCTAAGCAAACCAAACCCGCAAGGGTAACGGCTGAAATTCTTTTAAGTATCTTCATGTATAAACATCCCCCTTTCAATTATACGCCGGAATAAGCTGAAAAGCCGCCGTCAATGGGTATAACAACACCTGTTACAAAGCCTGCCGCATTGTTATTTAAAAGATAAAGCAAGGTTCCGTTAAGCTCCTCCGCTTCTCCAAATCTTCCCATAGGCGTTGCAGCCAGAATTTTTTCCGTTCTCGGGGTGGGAGTTCCGTCCTCGTTAAACAAAAGCTTTCTGTTTTGATTTGTAACGAAAAAACCCGGGGCAATAGCGTTTACCCTAATGCCTGCCTTTGAAAAATGCACCGCAAGCCATTGAGTGAAGTTGCTTATTGCCGCCTTTGCTCCGCTGTAAGCGGGTATTTTAGTAAGAGGGGTAAAGGCGTTCATAGATGAAACATTTATTATATTGCAGCCATCTCTGCCAAGCATATCTCTCGCAAACTCCTGCGTTGGCAAAAGAGTGCCTATAAAGTTTAAATTAAAAACAAACTCAACACCGCCTTTGTCAAGATCGAAAAAAGAAACCGTGTCGCTGTCGATATCGCCTTCAAAATAATATTCCTTATCAGTGTTGGCTCGGGGGTTGTTTCCGCCGGCGCCGTTAATCAGTATGTCACATTTGCCAAAGTCATTAAGCACTGCCTTATGACAATCTTTAAGAGAGTCTTTATCCAAAACATTTGCCTTATATGCCTTTGCCGTTCCGCCGCCCGAAGTAATTTGGGACGCTACCGTTTCTGCCGCATCAAGGTTTAAATCAAGCACGGCAACCTTTGCTCCCGCTTTTGCCAGTGTTTGCGCAAACATTCCGCAAAGGACGCCTCCCGCGCCTGTAATTACAGCAACCTTACCTTCAAGATTTGTTCCAAAGCATAAATCCATAATAATACCTCCTTATTTACTTTGTTTTTCGCAGGCTTCCCAAAGTCCGTTTATATACGCCGCTCCCAAAGCTCTGTCGTAAAGTCCGTAGCCTGCTCTGCCTGTTTCGCCCCAGATCATTCTGCCGTGGTCGGGTCTTATGTA
>CAYMAA010000043.1:0-14461 GCA_964388305.1 uncultured Lachnospiraceae bacterium
CCTCCACCGGACGTTATCCGGCATTCTGCTCTGCGGAGCCCGGACTTTCCTCACCTGAGGAGTTTCCTCCGTTGGCGTGATTATCCGACTTACTCAGCAATTTTTTTGCATTAATAAGCACTATTCTTCTGTTTTCAATTTTTTCTGTTTTAAAAAGCCAGCCGTCATGTTCAAACTCATAGCTGCTGTCATCATCGGGTATATATCCCATAAGGGAAATCATATATCCGCCTATTGTGTCTATGTCCCCGTCAGGCAGTTCCTCTATTTCAAGCTCGTCCTCAACGTCCTCAATATCCGCCTTGCCGTCTATAGTAAAGCTGCCGTCATCATTTTTAATAATCTCCGGCTTTTCGTCCGTGTCGTACTCGTCCAGAATATCCCCCATTACCTCTTCAACAATGTCCTCCATTGTAACAATGCCCAATGTTCCGCCGTATTCGTCCACAACCACCGCAAGATGGATTTTTGTAGCCTGCATCTGTTCAAAAATTTCTCCAACCTTTTTGTTTATGGGTACATAAAAGGTTGGCTTTAAAAGCCTGCGAATGTTAAACTTGCTCCTGTTGCGTTTAATGTAGTAACGGGCAAAATCCTTAATGTTAAGTATGCCTATAATGTTGTCTATATTCTCTTCGTATACAGGTATTCTTGTGTATTTTTCGTAAAGTATAACCTCCCGTATATCCTCAATGGAGCAGCTTACGGGCAGGGCAACAATGTTGCGGCGGTGCGTAAATATATCCTCAGCCGTTGTGTTGTCCAACTCAAAAACATTTTCTATCATTTCCTTTTCGGTTTCGTCTATAGTGCCTGTTTCCTCTCCCGAGGTTAAAAGCTGCTGAATTTCGTCCTGCGTATCCTCTTCAATTTCAAAATCGTCGGGGTCAAGCTCTATGCTGGAAAGCCTGCTGCCTATAACATTCATTATATGCACAAGAGGATAAAGAATTGCGGAAATAAGTTTAAGTATAAAACCAAAGGTTACAATATACCAAACAGGGTTTTTTACCGCAATATTTCTTGGAATACTTCCGCCGATAAGCGCAAAAATAAAAGAAAGAAGTATAATTGTTACCAAAAATGCCAAATAACCCCACGGCGAAAGCTCGCCTGCGGCAGTGTAAAAAAGGCCTTCGTTTATGCTTAAAATATCCATAAGCTTGCGGTAGGTCATTATACCGGAAAACAGTATAATTATAACACTTGTAAGACTTGCCGCAGCAATGTATACGCCGCTTTTTGCCTTGTATGCGTCCACCTTGCAGCGCAGTCTGTCATCGTCAATATCGTAGGTATACCTGCCGCCCTCCAAAATGCTGAGAGAGGCGGAAACGGTTTTTAATATAAACCGAAATATAACCATTAAAATAATTATAATATAGTAAAGCAACTCATTATCTCCAATTCAAATATTATATATTATTAAACAAGCTAATTTATAAAACAAGTTAACTATACTACACTTTTAAATTAATTTCAAGGGTTTTTGCAAAACAATTATACTTTATCAAAGATATTTCTACTCACAAGCTTTTGCCGTATAAAAGCAAAGCTTAAAACAGGTTTTTCTTCAGCAAAGCTTATGAGCCTAAAAATAAAGGTATTCCATATTTGGTAAAAGCCTCGCTTCACAATAGGCTGTTAGCCTAACCGAAACAAAGCACAAAAACATTGTTTTACAAATCATCTAATAAGTCAATGACGTTAACACCTAAAAAATGCAATCTTAGCGATTGTATTAATAGTCACATTCTCTTTTGCATTTTATAGTTACTGACCGATTTATAATTCTTCTTGACATTTGATGAGAAATTTGATAAAATAAAGCCGTTTAGTATGGATAATTGTTTGTTTATAATTTAATATACGTTTGAAGGCGTTTACAGGAGGTAATTTAAAGTGGATATGTATGAAACAGGCGGCGAGGGTCTTGCCAACATACTTGTTGTAGGTGTGGGCGGTGCAGGCGGAAACGCCATAAACCGTATGATTGAAGAGGGTATTGGCGGAGTTGAGTATATTGCCGTAAATACTGATGTTATGGCTTTGGAACAGAACAAAGCACCAACAAAGGTTGTTATTGGCAAAAAAATTACAAGAGGACTGGGTGCAGGCGGCAGACCTGCAGTTGGTTACGATGCGGCTAAAGAGAGCAAGGACGAAATTACTCAAAATATTGAGGGAGCAGACATGGTATTTGTTACCGCAGGTATGGGCGGCGGCACAGGCACGGGGGCTGCGCCTTTAATTGCGGATATATCCAAAAATAACGGAGCTCTTACCGTTGGCGTTGTTACAAGACCATTTGCCTTTGAAGGCAGAAAAAGAGCGGATTTTGCTGAGCAGGGTATTGAAAACATCAAGGATGTTGTTGACACGCTTATTGTTATTCCCAACGAAAATCTTTTAAGCGTATCCGATAAAAACACAACTCTTTCTCAAGCATTTAAAATGGCTGATGAGGTGCTTATGCAAGGCGTTTCCGGCATTGCAAGCCTTATTTCCAACACAGGTGTTATTAATGTGGATTTTGCCGATGTTAGAACAATTATGACTGACAAGGGAATTGCTCACATGGGTATCGGTGTAGCGGATTCCGTTGAAGAGGCAATGCTTCAGGCAATTAACAGTCCTTTGCTTGAAACCTCCATAAGCGGGGCAAAGTATGTACTTGTTAATATTGCGGGTGATGATAATTTAAGCATTTATGATGTAAATGAGGCTATGCTGCCCGTTCAGGAGGCTGTTGATCCTGATGCTGAAATTATTTTCGGTACTTCCTCAAATAACGATTTAAAGGGACAGGTTATTGTAACCCTTGTTGTTACAGGCCTTAAGGGCGGAAAAAAAGTTCCTTTTACAAGACCTGTAAGGACTGACAGCTATTCGGATAATGTTTTTGAAAAAGCAGAACCGAAGGCTGATGCTCCCGCCAAGGAGAATGTAACACCACAGGCGGAAAGTCCCAAGTACACTTCAGATCCCGAAAGATTTAAAAATTCCGAAATTAAAATCCCTGACTTTTTAAGGCAGAGAAGATAATTTGTTTGGCAGTTATTTAAACATTATTTAAACATTAATATTCAAAGAAGGGGAGCTTTAAAAATGAAAAGAAATAATACAAAACGCAGGTTGATTTTGGGTGCGGCTTTGGCGTCAATTATTGGAGCAGGTGTTTTTACGGTGTGTGCCGACAGCTTTAGTAAAACTATAGATGTTTTTACGGGTGTTCATGTGTTTGTTAACGATAATACACTTGATGCAGGTGATACTCACGGAAATCCCGAGGCATTTATTTATAACGGCACAACTTATATTGCTGCGGCTGCCGTAAGCAAGTCTTTGGGGCAGTCTGTTCAGTGGGACGGAAATACAAGAAGTGTTTATATAGGTAGTCATAACACGGGCAACAGCAGTACCCATTATCTTATGCAGGAATGTCCGCCTTATGAAACACCGAGATCCGATTATGATGTTTTCCCCAACAGTGATACTACTTTTAAAATGGGAGGACAGGATTTTGGAAACGGTTTCTGTCTTGGCGGTACGGATGCGTCCGTATTATTCAATTTAAACGGACAATATTCAAATATTGATATGTATGTAGGTCATTGGGACGGTCTTTCAAGCGACACAAAAACAGCGTATTTCTATGTGGACGGAAAGCTCATTAAAGAGATGGAGGTTGGAAGTAAAGACCTTCCGAAGAAGATTTCTCTGCCGGTAAACGGTGGTTTGCAGCTTGAGATAAATATAAAAGGCTCTTACAGCTTTAATAATCTCGGCTTTGGAGAAATCACTGTAAGATAATTATATAACCAAATAATTTACGGCGGCAGAATATTATTTTTTGCCGCTGTTTTTTTAAGTTTTGTTTGAATAAAGGACTGTTGTATGGTAAAATTCAGTTAAAAGATATTAGAGATGAGGGGTTTTATATGAGTATTGATTTAAAGGGAAAGAGAATAGTTATTACTATAGGCAGAGAGTATGGCAGCGGCGGCAGGCAGATTGGAAAATTGGTTTCGTCTATGTTGGGAATACCTTTTTATGATAAGGAGCTTTTAAACAGGGCGGCTTCCGACAGCGGCTTGAGCGGGGGTATTTATGAAAAGGTGGATTTCAGAAGGTCTGCAAGTCTGCTGTATTCACTTGTCAGAAGAATTGAAAATTCGGGATATGAGCCGGGGTTAAGCGAGCTTGAAACCGATAATAGAATGACAGAAAAGGTTTTTCAGGTTCAAAAACAGGTGATTAAAAATATAGCTGACGAGGGCAGCTGTGTAGTTATAGGAAGATGCTCAAACATAATTTTGGCAAATGCAAGAGGCGCAGTACATTTTTACATAAAAGCGCCTTATGATTATAAAGTGCCGCTTTTAAAGATAACTAACAATATGGAGCCAAAAAAGGCGGCTAAGTATATTAAAAACGGGGATAAGGCAAGGAGCGGCTATTATAAATATTATACAGGACGCAAGTGGGGTGATCCGCAGGACTATAACTATGTGTTGGACAGCTCCGTGTTGGGTGTTGATGGCACGGCGGAGCTTATTGTGGATATTGTGGAGAAAAAACTGGGACTTAAATGAGGGTTGAAGTAAGCGTCGGGAACTCAAAGCGTTAAGAATGGTCTGTTGAGGACGCAGCGCCGCCCTCCCCGTTTTTTATTATGTTTTTAATTGGAGTGAGGGGAAAAAGGCGGGAAAAGCGGAGAAAGGCGGAGAAAGGCGGAGAAAAGCGAGGGGTTTTTATGACTTGTTTGCAGCGGATAAGGGTATTTTGGGGGATTGGAAAAACGGTTGAAATTAAGATATGCTAAAATATATTACCATCTTTGACACTTGCGGAAGTCAAAAGGTCTGCCAAGCGGTTCAAACGGCGGCTTTGTAGAATTTTGGCATTTTAACCAAGTAAGGAAAGCGGGGTTTTTCGACAGTCTGAGTCCCCGCCTCTTAAGGCAGGGACTTCCCTGCTTGGGTAAAATATTGTAAAACATAAACACAGTTAGTCTGTGCTAATATTCGCTGTTTCTATTGACACTAAAAATTTTATATTATATAATTATATTAATCGTTAAGAAAAAATTAAACGATAATATGTTAAATGGAGGTAATTTGAAATGAAAAAATTTGTTTGTCCTGTTTGCGGATATGTTTATATTGGTACGGAAGCACCCGAATTTTGCCCACAGTGCAAGGTTCCCGGTTCTAAATTTAAAGTGGAAGAGCTTGACAGCGAAATGACTTGGGCAGCTGAACATAAAATCGGCGTTGCTCAGGGGCTTGACGAAGAGGTTGTTCAGGGTCTTAGAGATAATTTTAACGGAGAATGTACAGAGGTTGGTATGTATCTTGCAATGGCAAGAGTTGCCCACAGAGAGGGTTATCCCGAGGTTGGCTTATACTACGAAAAAGCCGCTTATGAAGAAGCCGAACACGCCGCTAAGTTTGCGGAGCTTTTGGGCGAGGTTGTTACAGACTCCACAAAGAAAAACCTTGAACTCCGTTACCTTGCGGAAAACGGTGCAACTCAAGGCAAGGTGGATCTTGCAAAGCGTGCCAAGGAGCTTGGCTACGACGCCATCCACGACACAGTACATGAAATGGCAAGAGATGAAGCTCGCCACGGCTGTGCTTTCAAGGGTCTTTTGGACAGATACTTTGGCTGAAATTAATTGCCTTTCGGCTGAAAACAGAATTACAATAAATATTTTAAAAGGGCGTTTTTACACGTCCTTTTTTATCTTTGAAAATATGTAAAAGCAGAATGAACCTGCAATGCCGCCGAGGGTATTAAAGAAAATATCGGAAATCTGAAAAGTTCCCAGGCAAAGAATAAGCTGAAAAAGCTCTATTGAAAGGGAAACGGAAAAACCTGCCAAAAAGCCTTTCCAAAGGGTGTTTGAAAATGTTATTCCGCCTTTAAATATTTTAGGCCTAAAACACCAAAACAGCAAAAACACAAATGGCAGAAAGAGTATGAAGTTTTCTATTGTATCCGTAATAAGCTTGCCGTCATTATTATAAAGACTCCACGGCCCCAAAACATCGGAAAGAGGGTTTTTCCATGTTTCTCTGCAAAAAAGCGTTCTGTTAAGTATCATAAGGGCATAAAAGGCAA
Organism: uncultured Lachnospiraceae bacterium; assembly: GCA_964388305.1. Lineage (GTDB taxonomy): Bacteria > Bacillota > Clostridia > Lachnospirales > CAG-274 > JAJQCI01. The sequence continues at coordinate 6,127 of CAYMAA010000043.1, forward strand.
AAACAAACATACGTCTAAACTTCGGGGATTTTTTAAACTCATCAACCCACAGCCTTACAATACTTTTAAAGCTCCGCTCCCCTGCAAGCAGCCAAACAAGCATAACAAGGGCAGCCATTAAAAGGGAAACCCAAAAATACTGATACAGTCCCATCAACACATTTTTTAAAACCAATCTGATTATTTCCACACAAAATCCTCCCAAAAGCAAATGTTGAGGTTTTTGCCTCAACACTTGTCATTTTAAATCATTCTTCTCCGGCAAGGAGCTTATCCGCATATTCCTTTCCGTTTTTCGCAAAAAGCTTATCAGCCACCTGTTTAAGCTCGTTATCGCTTATGGCGGTAACACGTCCGTCGGCAAACTGCTTATCTACCCAAGCCTTTAACGCCCTTGTAATTTTATCTCTTTTGCCAATCTTTTTGTTTTTATAATTATTTTTTAACCAATAGGCAACACCTGCAAGCCCCGATGTTTTGGAAACAGCCACCTTAACAGGTCTGTTAAGCAAAAGGTCTGTATTGAAAATGTTATAAATTTCTTCATTTTTAAGTATGCCGTCTGCGTGTATGCCTGCTCTTGTAACATTAAAATCTCTGCCGACAAAAGGCGTCATAGGGGGTATTTCATAGCCGATTTCCTTTTCAAAATATTCGGCAAGCTCTGTAATAACGGTAGTTTCCATACCGTCCAAAGTGCCTCTTAACTGAGCATATTCCATAACCATTGCCTCAAGAGGAGTATTGCCTGTTCTTTCGCCTATACCGAAAAGAGATGTATTAACGCCCGAACAGCCGTAAAGCCATGCCGCCGTTGCATTGCTTACCGACCTGTAGAAATCGTTATGCCCGTGCCATTCCAAAAGCTCGCTGGGTATATGTGCATAGTGGTGCAAGCCGTAAATAAGCCCCGGTACGGAACGGGGCATAACAACACCGGGTATGGAAACACCGTAACCCATAGTATCACAGGCTCTTATTTTAATAGGTACTCCGCTTTGCTCCGAAAGCTCTCTCAGCTTTGTTGCAAAGGGTATAACAACCCCGTAATAATCCGCTCTTGTAATATCCTCAAAATGGCACCTGGGTTTTATACCCATCTCTATACAATCACTTACAACACCCAAATATTTGTCTATCACCTTGGCTCGTGTAGACTTCATTTTATGAAAAATGTGATAGTCTGAGCAGGAAACCAAAATACCCGTTTCCTTAATACCTATTGCCTTGGCAAGCTCAAAATCCTCTTTGGTTGCTCTTATCCATGTAGTAACCTCAGGAGCTTTATAGCCAAGCTCCAGGCATTTATAAACAGCGTCCTGATCATTTTTCGTATATATAAAAAATTCGCTTTGCCTTATAATTCCCTTCGGCCCGCCAAGCCTGTGAAACATTTTATAAATATCTACAATTTGATTAACCTTATAAGGCTCTCTGCTTTGCTGCCCATCTCTGAAAGTGGTGTCCGTTATCCAAATTTCATCGGGAGCATTCATAGGCACAATTCTTTTATTAAAAGCAATTTTAGGCACTTCATCATAGCCGAAAAGATTTTTATACAAATTCGGCTCTTTTACGTCCTGAAGCGGATAAGAAAGCTCTATTCTTGATATTAAATTGTCTTTTTTATTAAAATAAATCATCGCAACCTTCCTTTCCTGTAAATAAAATAATGCTTCCCAATAAGCTCTAAAGTCCTTATATTAATTTTATACTTTATTTATGAAGCTGTCAATATGGCTAAATGTAGAATAATTTATTAAAAACAGCTTAAAATTCACTAAATTGCTAAATTTTTTTAAATATATCACATCTTAAAGGGTGATGTTTTTATTTGCGGATAAATAAGTTTTATAATGACAAGCTTCATTTTTATTAACATAAGCGTATACTAAAACAAAAACGAGGTTTGTATGCCGGAGGTTATAATATATAAATCAGACGCAAGATGTATAAAAGAAATATCAAAAAGAGGAAAAATATTAAGGGATTTACCCATAATAAATGCCTATGCGGTGAAAATTTCACAAAAGGATTTAGAAGAGCTTAAAAACACAAGCTGCGCAATAAAATATGCCGCATCAACAGGTGTTGCGGCACAGCAGAGCGCCGTGCAAAGGCTGAATTTTGTCAATCCCGAAGGACTTACCGGACACGGTGTGGGGGTAGCTGTGCTGGATACGGGAACTTCTCCGCTGCCTGTTTTTGAAAACCGCATAACCGCCTTTAAGGATATAATAAACAGCCGAACAAAGCCCTACGACGACAACTCTCACGGAACTCACGTTTGCGGCATACTGGGGGCAAAGGGCAGGCTGCCGGGCATAGCCGCTGAGGCTGACATAATTTCCGTAAAAGTATTGGATAAGCAGGGCGCAGGCTCTTCTTCCGATCTTCTGGGCGGCTTGCAATGGGTGTATGACAATTATAAGAAATACAACATTCGCATTGTAAATCTCTCTGTAGGCTCGGAAGCGCCCGATACCTTTGATCCCCTTGTTTCTGCGGCGGAGGTTTTGTGGGACAGCGGAATAACAGTGGTTGCGGCGGCAGGAAACAACGGCCCCTCTCCCTGTTCCGTAACCTCTCCCGGCACAAGCAAAAAAATAATAACAGTGGGGTGTGCGGACGATGACACAATATGCGATATATGGGATACGGCGGTTAAGGATTTTTCCGGTCGAGGCCCTACAAGGGATTGTATTGTAAAGCCTGATGTTCTTGCTCCGGGAGCGGAAATAATTTCCTGCTCTGCAAACGGCAGCTACATTCCTTTAAGCGGCACATCCATGTCCGTTCCAATGGTTTCGGGCGCAATAGCTTTACTTTTGCAAAAGCGCCCCCACCTTACCCCCAACGAAATAAAGTATCATTTAAAGCAAACCTCAACGGATTTAAGCTGCCCCAAAAACCGTCAGGGCTGGGGACTTATAAATATAACCGATTTGCTTTCAAAATGCCCTGTTCATTTGTAAAAATTATATAGGAGGATATATATGGAACAAAATTCTTTAATTGATGTTGTTAAAGTCCTTTCGGGCAAAAATTCATTTAATGCGGATATGCGGCAAATCCGCCTGCTTATACAAAACTATTTCAACAACAAATATATTAGCAAAATCAACTCCGCCATAAACTCGGAAATACTTAAGCAAAAAACATCTCCCTCAAACGCAATGAAGCTGCTTTATGCCCTAAAGCCATATACTGCGTCATCAATGGGTTCTGCCTTTATGGATAATATAATTGAAGCGGCGGCTGCGGCAGGAGCAATTTCCGCATTAAGCATAGCAATGCCCTCACAAGGGCAAAGGGTAGCCGCCGCAACTGTAAATGACCCCTGCATTAAGAAGGACGGCGTTTACGAAATTGACGCCGATTGCCGAAAACCCCCGGTTTATTCCGCCGCTGCAGAGCCTGACCCTTTAATTTTCGCAATAATTCTTCTTTTGCTTGCAAACAATGTATCCGCTTAATTTTATATATGCAAAATCCGCCGCCCAAAGCAGCGGCGGATTGCAGGCAATATGCTTATTCGTATCTCAGCGCTTCAATAGGATCAAGATTTGCCGCCTTTTTTGCAGGGTATACCCCGAAAATAATTCCTATTGCGCTTGAAATTGCAACAGCCGCTATAATTGATTTTATTGAAACAACACTTTCCATTCCCAAAACGGCTCCTGCCGCCAAGCCTGCCGCCCAGCCTGTAATTATACCTAAAATTCCGCCCATAAATGTAAGTATTATTGCTTCGGAAACAAACTGAAGCATTATATCGGAATTTTTTGCTCCTATGGATTTTCTTATGCCTATTTCTCTTGTTCTTTCCGTTACCGTAACCATCATAATATTCATAACACCTATTCCGCCCACAATAAGGGATATGGCGGCAACACCGCTTATAAGAAGCGTTACTGTTCCCGTAACATTATTCATTGCTTCAAGCTGCTCCGTTGTGCTTTCGCATCTGTATTTTTCCGATGTGTTGTGTTCCTTGTCAAGTATGCTTACAATCATATCCCCAAGGGCATCGGTGTTATCCGCATCATCCGCAACAAGGGTTATGTTTGTAAGTGTTTTTTGATTAAATAACCTTTCCGCCGTGGAAATGGGTATAACAATACTTTCGGGGTATTCGTCTTCATACTGAGTTTCCGTTTCCTCGTTCGGGTTTTCAATTATACCCTTAACGGTATATTTTTGAGTTCCTTTCCATGACTTTATGGAAATTTTTTCACCCACAAGACTTTCGTCACAATACCCGAAAACCTTTTCAGCCGTTGTGTTTGTTATAACAGCCGTTTTGCTTTTGTTATCCACGTCATCCTCTGATATATACTCCCCGTAAAGCAATTCGGGACTCATTATGTAATAATAGTCTCCGCCAACACCTGTTATAGACGCCGTGTTTGTTTCCTTGGGGTCTAAAAGCTTAACACTGCAATAGCTTGCGCTTATTGTGGGGGAAATATATTTTATTCCTCCGCAATTATCTCTAAGCAGCTCATAATCATCTGTTGTTAGGGCATCGCTTGTAAACATATTCCGGGGAGAGTTGCTTCTTAACGTAACGGTCATTCTGCCAACGCCCAGGCTGTCAAACTGCTCCTCAATTTGCTTTTGAGATCCGTTGCCAATGGAGGTTATGGCAATAACAGCGGCAATGCCTATAATAATTCCCAGCATTGTAAGAAGTGTTCTCAGCTTATTTGAAAAAACATTTTTAAATGCGGATTTAATATTTTCACCTAACGGCATTATGCTTCACCTCCCGCAATAAGCTGATTTTCAACCAAAGAGTCGGAAATTTTTTTGCCGTCCTTAAATGTTACAATGCGTTTTGTATATGCCGCCACATCAGGCTCGTGAGTTACCATAACAATTGTTGCTCCTTCCCTGTTAAGCTGCTGAAATATGTCTATAATTTCAAATGTGGATGTGCTGTCCAGATTGCCGGTAGGCTCATCCGCAAGTATAACGGCGGGTTTGTTTACAAGCGCTCTTGCTATGGCAACCCTCTGCCTTTGTCCGCCGGAAAGCTCGTTGGGTTTATGCTTTATTCTGTCTGCAAGTCCCACTCTTTCAAGAGCCTGCATTGCGTTAGTGTGCCTTGTTTGTCTGTCAGTGCCGGCATACAGCATTGGCAGTTCAACATTTTCAAGAGCGTTCAGCTTTGGCAAGAGATTAAAGGACTGAAAAACAAAGCCTATTTTTTTATTGCGTATTTCCGCCAGCTTTCCATCGGGCATGGAGGATATGTTTATGCCGTCAAGCACATAGCTGCCCTTTGTAGGCTTATCCAAACAGCCTAATATATTCATCATTGTGGATTTTCCGGAGCCGGAAGCGCCCATTATGGAAACAAACTCCCCCTGTTTAACCCATAGGTCCACCCCCGCCAAAGCCTCCACCGCCAGGCTGCCCTGGCTGTACACCTTGGTTAGTCCTTCTATTTTGATCATTTCCCATGCCTCCCGGTTCAAACATATTTCTTCCTTCATTTTCGGCATTGCCGCCCTCGGTGGTTTCTCCCGTTTCTTCAGTCAAAGCCTTATATTCATCAAGCGTCATACCTTCGCTTATTCCGTTTACGGGTTTGCTTATAACCTCATCCCCCTCGGAAACACCTGTTATCACCTCAACAGATGTATCATTGCTTTCGCCCGTGGTAACTGTTTTCTTTGTAATTTTGTTGTTTTCAAGAGCATAAACATATTGCTCTCCCGTTTTGCCGTCTGTTTGAACAGCTCCGTTTGAAAGCGTTAAAACGTCCTGCTTATCCAAAACGGTAATTTCCAAATCAAGGTTATAGCCCGGTTTTAAAACACCATCGGGGTTGTCTACGGAAATTTCAATATTTACGGTGGTTTCCGTACCCATTGTTGTGGAGGTATCGTTGGCGCTGTCATTTATTTTTGTTATACTCCCGTAATACTCTCTGCCCTCCAGTCCGTCAGATGTCATAACAACCTTTTGTCCCAATTCGCATAAGGGCGCATCATATTCTTCTATTGCGGCGCTTACAATAAGCCTGTTAAAATCCGCAACTTTAAGTATAATTGTGTTTTCTTCGGTATATGTTCCCTCGTCCACGCAAACCTCGGTCACCTTTCCGCTGACTGTAGATGAGGTTGAATAAACAAGCTCGCTTAAATCCTTTTCATAGTCGCTTAAATTGTCCTTTAAGCCTTGGAGGGTAAGCTCCTGCTGTTTATATTTAAGCTGTTCCTCCTCAGTGGCAAGGGGTGTTTGCGCATCTGCCAAATCATTTTTTGCATCGGCAAGATCGTTTTCCGCCATGGTAATGCTTTGCTGCGCCTGAGAACGCTCCGCAAGCATATCATTATATGTATTTTTGGCATCATTTAAAGAATTGCTTTTGCTGTTACAGTCCGCAACGGCGCTGTCATATTCACTTTGGGAGGCTCCGCCTATGTCCAAAAGCTCCTTTGTATCCGAAACAAGCTTTTCTGCGTCCTTTAGCTCCTGCTCCGCATTTTCTATGGCGCTTTGCTGCTGAGAAAGCTTTGTTGAATAGCTTGCGTAATTGTTTTTTGCCGTTTCAAGCGCCGCCTCTTTACTTGTAACTGTGCTTTTAAGCTTCGCTATTTCCGTTTCGGACTTTGTAACGGTAAGCTGCTGCAACGCAAGCTCGCAGTTCTCTATTTCACGCTTTGTATCCCTTATATTGTTGTTTAGCTCCTCTTCTCTGTCATCTACATCATACTCAACAAGCAAATCACCGACATTTACAGTGTCCCCCTCTTCCACAAGTATACTGTCAATAATATTTTCCTCTCCCTCGGCATAAACCTCCGTTTCATCATCAAGCAAAACAGCGCCCGATGCTGAAATTGTATTTGTAAATGAACCCTTTACAACGCTTTCCGTAAGCCTTGCCTCTCTTGTATCGGCAGTTTTTCCGCCTTTAAAATGCTTATATGCAAAAACTCCCCCTGTTGCCAAGGCAATTATAAGCACAGCCGCTATTGCCGCTTTAATTTTTTTACGCACTGCTATACCCCCTTGAAATTTATGGAATACTATAATAATACACACATATCATTAAAATAAAATTAAAGCATAAAAATTTTATTTTTATATTCACTCCGTATTGAAAAAGGGTTTAAACTGTGCTAAAATGCTTATAAGATTTAAAGCTTGGGAGAAACTGTATGAGATCCATTACAATAGAAGAATTAAACCGTCTTAATGAAGATGATGTTACAATACTGGATATTCGCTCAGAGGGAGAATATAAACGCAGTACCTATAAAAACGCAATACACGGCGATATAAACAATATTGAACACTGCTTTAATAAAATACCAAAAAACAAGCCTGTTTATGTTTTTTGTCATTTGGGCGCAAAAAGTCCCTTTGCCGCACAGGTTTTGGAAAATGCAGGCTACGATGCGGGTTATATTGAGGGAGGATACCGCTCATATTTGCGGCTAAGGCTTGGGGATATACTGTCCGATGAGGCTGCCGTAAACGAAAAAACAAAGGAAATTGAGCGGAGTATAATTAAAAAGTTTAAAAAACCTATTTGGCGAAAGTTTACAAAAGCAATTAATGTATACAATCTTATAAACGACGGAGATAAAATTGCCGTATGTATTTCCGGCGGGAAGGACTCCATGCTTATGGCAAAGCTTTTTCAGGAGCTTTTAAAGCACGGCAAAAAGAATTTCAGCTTGGAGTTTTTGATTATGAACCCCGGCTATAATGAAGAAAACCGGCAGATAATTTCAGACAATTCAAAAATATTGGGTATTCCTTTAACGGTATTTAAAACCGATATTTTTGATATTGTTAAGGATATTGACAAAAACCCCTGCTATCTTTGTGCAAGAATGAGAAGAGGCTATTTATACAGCAACGCAAAGGCTATGGGCTGCAACAAAATAGCCTTGGGGCATCATTTTGATGATGTTATAGAAACAACTCTTATGGGTATGCTTTACAGCGGAAAGTTTGAGGCTATGCTGCCAAAGCTCCACAGCAAAAATTTTGAGGGAATGGAGCTTATTCGGCCTATGTATATGATACGGGAGGACTCCGTTAAAGCGTGGAGGGACTATAACGGCTTGGACTTTATACAGTGCGCCTGCCGATTTACCGAAAACTGCGAGTCCTGCGGCGGGGAAAGCGCCTCCAAACGTAATGAAATGAAAGAGCTTATAGCTTATTTTAGGCAAAAAGACCCTCGTATTGAGGCAAATTTATTTAACAGCATACATAATGTAAATCTTTCCACAATATTAGGCTGGAAGGACAGCGCCGGCAAACACAGTTTTTTGGACAACTATGATAAGGAAAATTAAAATGAATG
>CAYMAA010000044.1:0-10954 GCA_964388305.1 uncultured Lachnospiraceae bacterium
AGCAAATAACCGCATTGACAACCCTTTTTCTTGGTGTTATGATTAACAAAGGAAACTTGTCAAAGATGAATGCCCGTAGGGCAGGCTTTGCTTTAGCAAAACTTATGAGCCTTAAAAGGCGGGGAACTTCCTTACTTGGTTAAAATAAAATAATTCATAATAAAGGAGCGTAAAAAAATGTCAAATTTCTTTTTAAATGAAAACAGTCCGCTTATACATTTGCCCGACGGCAAAACAAAACGAAAGATACTTGCCCATAACGACAGCCTTATGGTAGTTGAGGTTTATTTTGATGCAGATGCGGTAGGCGAACCCCACACCCACCCCCACACACAGGCAACCTACTGCCTTGAGGGCAGGTTTGAGTTTAACGTAGGCGGCGAGATTAAAACAATTCAGCCGGGAGATACTCTGATTATGCCCTCAAATGTACTCCACGGCTGCCGCCCGATAGGCGGTTCGGGCAAAATAATAGACATCTTCACCCCGGAAAGAAAAGATTTTTTATAAAAATTAACAAAGTAAAAAAATATACTTTACTTTTGCAAAAATATGTATTAAAATATTAACAAAAGTGAATAATTATAAATTTGGCAACACTTTTTAAGGAGGAACAAAAATGAAAAAATTTCAAACATTAACAGCAGTTGCACTTACAGCAGTATTGGCATTTTCCTTTGCCGGCTGCGGCAGCACATCAGATGAAACAGCGCCGGAAGCAACAACCGAAGCGGCAGCTTCCCAAGGCGGCGAAACAGCAAATGTTTCCACGGTAGAAGAAGGCAAGCTCATTTGGGGTACAAACGCAGCATTCCCACCATACGAATATATGGAGGGCGACGAGGTTACAGGTATTGACGCTGAAATCGCAGATGCCGTTGCTGCAAAGCTCGGTCTTGAAGCTCAGGTGGAAAATATGGACTTTGACGCAATCATTCCTGCCGTAACATCAGGCAAGGTAGACATCGGTATTGCAGGCATTACCGTAAGCGAAGAAAGACTTGTAAACGTAAACTTCACAAGTCCTTATGTTGAAGCAGGTCAGGCTATACTTGTAAACGAAGGGTCGGATATTGCTTCTGCGGCAGACCTTAACGGCAAAATTATCGGTGTTCAAAGAGGTACAACAGGCGATGACTATGTATCTGATGACGCAAACGGTGTAGGCGCTGCCGAAATTCAGCGTTTTTCAGACGTTATCGAGGCAGGTCAGGCGCTTAAATCCGGCAAAATTGAAGCTATCGTTATAGACAATGAGCCTGCAAAGAGCGTTGCCGCAAGCGCCGGTCTTGTAAAGCTTGATGAAAACTTAACATCCGAGCAGTATGCAATAGCTGTTAATAAGGATAACACAGCTCTTCTTGACGCAATAAATAACGCACTTGCGGAAATGGAAGAGGACGGTTCTCTTCAGTCAATTTTGGATAAATACCTTGTTGACAATGCAGAAGAAGTTGACGGAGAAGCAGATGCGGAAACAACAACCGCCGCTTAAATTCAGCAGTATATACAAATATTTTAGCATTAATGGGGATGTGTATTCGCATCCCCTGTTTTGAGGATTTTTATATGAATGTATTACTAACTAATTTCCTTTCTTCCGAATGGTTTGAAAAAATAGCTCAAAACTTTCATAACAACTTTATAGTGGATAACCGTTGGAAGTGGCTTTTTCAAGGCTTGTGGGTAACGCTTAGGCTCACGTTTTTCGCCTTTATTTTCGGCTTAATTTTAGGTATGATAATTGCCGTAATACGTGTTACAAGCGATAACCGCCAAAAGCTTCCGCGCTACTCCCTCAGTCAGCGTATAGGCAACTTTCTCCTTTCCGCCGCAAACCTTATTTGCAAAATATATTTAATCATAATTCAAGGCACGCCTACAATAGTACAGATTATGATAATATACTTCTGTATATTTGCCAACTCACGGAATAAAATAGCCATTGCAATTTTAGGCTTTACAATCAACTCCAGCGCCTATATTGCGGAAATAATCCGCGGCGGCTTAAACGGTGTGGATAAGGGTCAGATGGAAGCAGGCAGAAGCCTTGGCTTTGGCTACATAAGCACAATGATATTTATAATTATACCGCAGGCTTTAAAAATAGCTCTGCCTATGCTCTGTAATGAGCTTATAACTCTTTTGAAGGAAACCTCCGTTGCAAGCATGGTTGCCCTTGAGGATCTTCTCAGCAAGGCTCTTATGATAAGAGGTAAAACATACGACCCTTATATGCCCCTGCTTTCGGCGGCTCTCATTTATCTTGTAATTGTAACCGTTTTAAGAACATTCCTTGATAAATTGGAAAGGAGGCTGAACTCCGGTGAAAGATAATAAACAAAAATGGAACGAAAGTCAGCCTCTGATTAAGGTGGCAGGTCTTACAAAGGACTTTGGCAATGCCATTCCTGCGCTTGATAATGTAAGCAACGCCATATATAAAGGAGAGGTTGTTGTTGTAATAGGCCCATCGGGTTCCGGCAAGTCAACATTTTTGCGTTGCCTAAATCTTTTGGAGGTGCCAACCTCAGGTCATATTTATTTTGAAGGCGAGGATATAACCGATCCCCACATTTCAATAAACAGGCACAGGCAAAAAATGGGTATGGTTTTTCAGCAGTTTAACCTCTTCCCTCACATGACAATTTTAAAAAATCTCACAATAGGCCCTGAAAGGCTATTGAACAAAACAAAGGACGAAGCAAATAAAAAAGCAATGGAGCTGCTTGAAAGGGTTGGTCTTGCGGATAGAGCAGACAGCTATCCCAATCAGCTTTCAGGCGGTCAAAAACAGCGTATCGCCATAGTCCGTGCCCTTTGTATGGAGCCTGATGTAATGCTTTTTGACGAGCCTACCTCTGCGTTAGACCCCGAAATGGTTGGGGAGGTTTTGGACGTTATGAAAGAGCTTGCGAAAGAAAATATGACAATGGTTGTTGTTACTCACGAAATGGGCTTTGCCAAAGAGGTTGGCTCAAGAGTAATTTTTATGGAAAACGGCAAAATTTTAGAGGAAAACACCCCTGCGGAATTTTTTGCCAACCCCAAAAGCGACCGTTTAAAGGAATTTTTAAATAAAGTATTGTAAATAAAAAACAGTCTGGAAATGAACCGACCTCCCAATCGTTAGATTTTTGGTCTAACTTTTGGGGGTCGGTTCAAAAACAGGCTGTTTTTTACTGCTCATTTTTTTATTTTGTTAAAATATTTTATAACCTCTTCTTCATAGCCGATACCCGTAGGCTTGTAATACACCCTGTCCTTAACCTCATCGGGCAAATACTGCTGTTCCACATAATGGTTTTCATAGTCATGGGCATATTTGTATCCAATGCCGTTGCCCAGTTCAGTATGACCGCTGTAATGTGCGTCTTTAAGATAAGGCGGTATTGTACTTATTTTAACATTTTCCACATCCTTCAGGGCATATTCCACCGCCATATAAGAGGCATTGCTTTTAGGCGCACAAGCCACATAGCAGGCGGCCTCGCTAAGCAAAATCCGCCCCTCGGGCATACCTATAAAATTCAAGCCGTCAGCCGCCGCAACAGCAACCTGCAATGCCCTTGGGTCTGCCATACCCACGTCCTCTGCGGCGCAAATTACTATCCGCCGTGCAATAAACTTTGGGTCCTCCCCCGAATAAAGCATTTTTGCCAAATAATAAACCGCCGCCTGAGGGTCTGACCCTCTCATGCTTTTTATAAAAGCAGAAATCGTATCATAATGATTGTCACCGCTTTTATCGTAATTTACCGCCCTTTTCTGTATACATTGCTGAGCCGTTTCAAGGTCAATAACAATTTTACCCTCGCTGTTTTTTTCCGTTGTAAGCACACCTATCTCCACCGCATTTAAAGCAACTCTTGCGTCCCCATCAGCCATATCCGCCAAAAACCCCAGGGCGTCTTCTTCAATAACGGCATTGTAAGCCCCCAAACCCCTTTCAACATCATTAATTGCATTTAAAATAATTGTTTTTATGTTTTCGTTTGTAAGCCTTTTTAGCTGAAAAATAATACTGCGTGAAATTAAAGCTCTGTTTACCTCAAAATAAGGGTTCTCGGTGGTTGCCCCCACAAGCACAATAACCCCGTTCTCCACAAATGGCAGTAAAGCGTCCTGCTGAGATTTGTTAAAACGGTGTATCTCGTCTATAAAAAGTATTGTTTTCCGTCCGTCAAAGCCTAAATTCTTTTTGGCGGCTTCAACTGTTTCCTTAATATCCTTTATGCCTGCCGTAGTGGCATTTAACTGCTCAAACCTGCCCTTTGTGGTGTTGGCAATTACCCTTGCAAGAGTTGTTTTTCCCGTTCCCGGAGGCCCGTAAAATATAACGGAAGTCAGCTTGTCCGCCTTAATGGCTCTGTAGAGCAGCTTGTCCTTTCCAACAATTTCCTCCTGCCCTACAAACTCCTCCAAAGTACGGGGTCTTAGCCTTGCCGCCAAGGGCGACTCGCTTTTCAAATTTTTTTCAGCCTGATATTCAAATAAATCCATAGCTCTATCTCCTAAATTTTATAGAAACCTCATCACAAATAACCATCTCGTCTTTAGTTATATCACAATCGTATGCAATAATTTTTACACCTGCTTTATATGCCTTGTAAAGCTCCTCGCTGAATTTAGGGTCATGCTCATAGTTAGGCTCAAACCAAAGCACATCTTTCATTTGCACAACAAACAAAACGTATGCCTTGTAACCCTCTTCAACCGCCCTCATAAGCTCCCCCAAATGCTTCGTTCCTCTCAGCGTAGGCGCATCGGGAAAAGACACGATGTTTCCGTTTTCCAGGGTAACTCCCTTAACCTCAATAAAAATACGGCTGTTACCCATTTCCCCATAAAAATCAACTCTGCTGCTGCCATAAGCCTTTTCGGGTTTAATGTAGTCAAAGCGACCCAAACCGCCGCTTTTTAGCCATTCAAAAGCCGCCTTGTTGGGCGCCTGACTGTCTATATTAATAAGTCTGTCACCCTTTTTAACACTTATAAGGTCAAATTTTGTCTTTCTTTTGGGGTTGTTGTTTTCTTCAACATAAATTTCAGCGCCGCTGATTAAAATTTCTCTGCATCTCCCCGTATTTTTAACGTGACAAATCTCACGCTTGCCGTCAACCTCAATTTCCGCAATAAATCTGTTTGGTCTGTTTAAAAAAATACCCTTTTTTATGTTTTCGTACTTCATAACTATTTTCCTATGTGATTAATAAGGCTTGCAATATACCCTGCCCCAAAGCCGTTATCTATATTAACAACGCTTACACCGCTTGCACAGGAGTTGAGCATGGATAAAAGCGCCGCAACCCCTCCGAAGGATGCGCCGTAACCCACACTTGTGGGTACAGCTATAACAGGGCAGTCCGCCAAGCCGCCAACAACACTTGCCAAAGCGCCCTCCATGCCTGCCGCCACAATAATCACCCTTGCATTCATAATGTCATTGCAGTATGCCAAAAGCCTGTGTATTCCTGCCACGCCCACATCGTAAATTTTCTTTACTCTGCTGCCGAAAAACTCTGCCGTTAAAGCCGCCTCTTCAGCTGCATACATATCACTTGTACCGCCTGTAACAACAAGCACCTCGCCGCCGCAATCCGCCTTGCCAATGCCGCCAATTATGCCGATTTTAGCGTTTTCATAATATTCAAGCTCTGTTTCTTTTTTAATGATTAGGGCATTTTCAGCGCTGAGCCTTGTTATAAGCACCCTTTTCTGACCGTTTTTAATAAGTGCCTTTGCAATTTCCGCCGTTTGGTAAGCAGTTTTTCCCTCGCCGTAAATAACCTCGCCCCTGCCCTGCCTAAGTTCTCTGTGAAAATCCGGCTTTGCAAACTCCATATCCCTAAAAGGCTCTGTTTTAAGCATAAGTGCCGCTTCATCGGGGGTTATGCTCCCGTTTGCCACATCACAAAACAGTTTTTTAATTTCAGCTTTGTTCATAATTCCGCCTGCCTTTCAAGTCAATGGAAATTGTGTTAAAATAACTCCCAATAGCTTTGGTAATTTCTTCTCTGTTTTTAAAAGCCTTCTCCATTTCTTCTTCCAAAAGCTCTATTCTTCCATTGTCCCCCTCAAGCCTCACCCTAAAGTTATTGTAACCCATTTCAAAAAGTACGGTTTCCGCCCTTTCAATAATTTTTAATTTGCCTTCGGTTATAGCTTCGCCTGTGCGTATTCTGGTGGCTAAACAGGCATAAGCCGCTTTGTTCCATGTAAAAAGACCTGCTTTTTTGGAAAGCTCCCTGACCATACTCTTGCTTATACCGCATTCCTTTAAAGGTGATTTTATGTTAAGCTCCTTTAAAGCTCTCATACCCGGTCTGTCCTCCGCCCTGTCCGAGGCATTTGTTCCGTCCGCAATAACCTCATATCCGTCAGCCTTCGCCTGCTTTTTTATAATACTCATAATTTTTGTTTTGCAATAATAACATCTTTGAGGTGAATTTTCGCAAATTTCTCTGTGCTTTACAATATCATACTCGATAACCGTAAGCGGAATACCCGTAAGCTCCGCAATTTTCTTGGCATCTGTAGCCTCAAACATTGGCTGAAATGCTGTCTTTACAAAATATGCCCTTGCATCGGCATTATATTTAGCCGCAGCATATAATAAATAAGCGGAGTCCGTTCCTCCCGAAAAACAAATTGCAATTTTATTGCTGTTTTTAAAAAATTCTTCCAATGTCATAATTTTTCACCCTTTGCAAAAGGCGGTTTATACACAAAACCGCCAAAAATTCATTTATTATTTAAAGCTCTTTTTACCTTGCCCTCAGGGTCTTTGATCAGTAATATAACAAACCAAATTACAAGTCCCAAAGCAATTACTGAAAACCCCAAAAAGGCATCATTTAACATAGCCTCCGGCTCGGGCGTAAAATATTCCGCCCCAACCCTTAAATATTCAACCACGGCGTCTGCAAGCCACATAAGCGCCGCGCCCCAATACATAAGGCACAAAACTCCCAGCTTCATTTTACCGTTTGCGCCTGTGCAGTACCATACAACGGACGCAGCCATCGCCGCAAACACCGTTAAAAGCAACGTCATGCTTAACCCTCCCCGTCAGCCTTGCAGGACTTAATATCTCTTTTTTCAATTATGTAAGAACAGCCGACCATAATGCCCCAAACGGCAGTAACAAGCACAGCCATTCCAACACCTGCGGTTGCCATTTCTCCAAACATTTCCGCTCTGTCCGCAGCGCTTAAAGCGCCTGTTAAAAACGGAAAGCTTGGAATAACCTCACCGTGCCAAATATGCTCAAACAAAAGCAATGCAGAGCCGCCCCAAAGCATATTGTTAAGCCATTTCATTTTTTTAACAATACCCTTACCTTTATATTCGACGCCGTTTCCTTTCTTTTCAATAACCTTTGCAGCGGCAGTGGTTACAACAGCCTCCGCTGCAGGAACAATAAAACAAGCCATAACAAATTCCTCCTTAAATAGTTTTCAGAAATAATTATAATTGCATTAAAGCCGTAAATAACATCATTTTTGTCATTCCGATTAACCGCAATCTCTTTTCGCTGTGAACACTCTCCCATTAATTTCAATTTATAAATGTGCCTTGTAAATATGATCAGGCTCAGGTTCTGTTAAAGGCACAAACCCGTCACCCCTTTTAATAAGCTTTTCGCCATTCGTCATTTTACCTATAACGGTTGCTTTAACACCCCTGCTTTCAAGCAAATTAACAAGTTCCTCTCCGTCATAACAGGTAATAACCATGGATCCGCTGGAAATAAGCCTTAAAGGATTTACATTAAACAAACGGCAAATAACAAGTGTTTCTTCAAGTACGGGAATTTCACTTTCATATACCGTTATTCCCAAATGCGATCTCTCGGCAATTTCATAACAGGCTCCCAAAATTCCGCCCTCGGTAACATCGTGCATGGCGCTTGCCCCAAACTCGGCGGCAGCCAAACCCTCTTCCTTAACGGAAAGAAGTCCGTCCAAGCTCTTTGCTTTTTCTATGGTTTTTCCGTCAATAAGCCTCTCAAGCTCTTTGCTGTAATCATTTGCCAAAACAGACGTACCTTCAAGTCCTGCCCATTTTGTCATAATAACATCCTGCCCTGCCTCTGCTCCTCCTGTTCTGATAAATTTTCGCCTGCGTGATTTCCCAATAATTGCGGCTGAAACAACAGGTCTGTTAACACAATCGGTAACTTCCGTGTGTCCGCCCAAAACCTCAAGTCCGGCTTTGGCTGTTTCCGAAAAAATATCATTGCTTAATGCTTCAATTTCACCTTCGGTAATGCTCGGCGGCAGCAATAGAGTAATTAGTAAACCCACAGGCTCTCCGCCGCAGGAGTAAATATCGTTTGCGTTTATGTTTACAAGCAGCTTGCCAATATTTTCACAAGCTCCCGTAATAGGGTCGGCAGAAAGTATAACATACTCGTTTCCAACGTCTGCAACAGCACAGTCCTCTCCAATATCAGGGCGTATAACAACCTCTTTTCTTTTAACACTGCATTCCTTTACTTTGTTAAATATAAGTCTTTCCAACAGCTCGGAAGATAGTTTTCCAATTTCCATAATCACTCACTCTTATTTTGTATTGTAAACACTCTTGTTTATTTTAACCGTATCGGTCAAAGTGCCGTTTTCGTAAACATTTTTGTAAAGCTCATAGGTAACGGTGCTGTCCGTTTCCCCTGTTTTTTTGTTAAAAAATTCAATCTTTCTGCCGCTGTCGTGAATTTCATAACCCATAATGCCCACATTAACAGCTCCTCCGTCCAAATTTGCTATTATGTATAACGGCTTGCCTGTGTTGTTTTTAATTTTAAGGTCTTTAACATCGCCCGCCAGTGTAGCGTCATAGCCGTAGTCCATATATCCCACCTTTTTGGAGTGATTGTACCTTTCAACAATATCCAGCTCGGCATTTAAAGCCGCCTCATACAGTGCGGACGATACCTGGCAAACGCCGCCGCCAATATCCTCCACAAGCTCACCGTTTACATAAGCTCCCGCAAGCTTATAGCCGTTTGCTTCGGTAAACGGGGATAATGCCGCATTTGTAGAAAAGGTTTCATCGGGCATAATGGTAGAACCGTTAATTTTTTCACACGCAATTCTCAAATTGGTTATTCTGTTTTCATCACCGCCTGCATAAGCGCTTGAATATGTACCGATGCCTGTCATATCAAAGGAAAGATCCTCTCTTGTGTATTCCGCAGGTACGGTTTCAATATTTAATATAACATCGGCAGACTCGTTAATCGGCAAAAGAGAATTTGTGGTATCAATAGCAGCGTTAGTATCTACCTTTGCTCCCGAAGCGCTGTCCGTAACAATAAATGTTCCGTTTTCAAACCTGTATTCGGAGTTTACAGGCTCTCTGTCCAGTTCCTTTGCAACCTCATTTACTGCCGCCTCAACCTTGGAGCTGTCGTAAATATTGTCTATCGTAAGATATGTGTGCCTGTCCTTATTTTCAAGCACCTGCGCATATCTGCTTTCCAAATCCGTATTTTCTCTGCCAAAGCTGTAAGCCTCCTCAATAGCCGAGTCATAATCATAGCCTACGCCAAGCTGCTCAAACGTAAATTCCTTTTCATAGCCTAAAGGAGTATATCTGTAAATAATTGTTTTGCTTTTTAGTCTTGCAGGCAAAACATTGGTTAAATATTCCTTGGCCTGCTCCTTTGTAAGTCCCCCGACATTTTCGTCCGCAATGTAAACCCCGGGGTAAATTGTTTCCACGTCCAATGCGGCGTGCATTTCCGCCTTTTCTCTGCTCTGTGCCAGTCCTTTCAGCATATTATCCTTATATATAATAAAAACCGCAATCATAGCGCCAAGCAAAACAAGAGCAATTACACATATAATAACCGTGCCTATGGCTCTTATTTTCCTTTCGCTAAGCCTTGCAGACTTTTTTCCTTCCTTTTCTGCCATAATATTATTATCCACCTTTTAACCGACCTTCCTTCAAAATAAAATTATATATATAATTATATGATAAAATCCGTTTACATATTTGCAAAAGCTCCTGTACCCACAAAAGGAGCAATAATTGCCAATACCATTACAATCACAACAATAATGGCTATAATGCGAGCAATTTTTCTCCTGCTCTCCGGCTTCATTCTCTTCATATTTAAACCTCTCTTTCACTGTTGAATATAAAAAATTATAACACATTCAACCCAAATACGCAACACCTATAAATCGTTTTACAAACAATTTTTTTGTATAAGTAAAAATCCAACGGAAAATATTGTATTTATTATGCGCTTTTCATTTTGCATAATTATGCACACAGCGTTTTTTTGCCGTCTGTAAAAGGCTGTTCATATATTAATTGATATTTAAGTAGAGAGAAATATTAAAAATTGTGATTTTTTCCAAATTTAATTGACATCAATTTTATGATTTGCTATAATAATCGGCAGATGGTTATTTTTATTTATTGAAGTAAATAATTTTTTATAAAAATAAACCTGATGATTATTTGTATAAGGGGGAAGTGTCGGCATAAAATCCAAATTTTTATTTGCTCACAGCGCTTTGAGTAATTAAAAGCAACGAGTAAGGAAGAAAATCAACAGCAACCATATTCCACGGAGGAAATTTTCTATGAAGAAATTTATAACAAATCTGCTAATTTTATGTATAGCTTTAACAGGCGTTTTCACCGTAAACGTAAATGCTTCCGATATTTACTACGGTGATGCGGATAACAACGGTATTCTAACAGCAAATGATTCGGCGTGTATACTCCAAAAGGCATTAAACATCAGCTACATTATGCCTGTTGAAGAAAAGGATAATTATTTAAAAATAGTTGATGTAAACAAGGATAATGCTATTACATCACTCGATGCGGCTATTGTGCTTTTAAAGGTGCTTAACGGCGCCTATGTTATGCCTGTTGAAGAAGCAGGAGATTCTGACACAGATGTAACTGAGCAGTCTACCGAGCAATC
>CAYMAA010000044.1:11054-13338 GCA_964388305.1 uncultured Lachnospiraceae bacterium
AGTCCACGGAAGAATCCACGGAACAGTCTACCGAGCAGTCCACGGAAGAATCCACAGAGCAATCCACGGAAGCCGTAACCTATCAGTCTGATATTGTTTTATCGGATAACAGCATTACTGTAAACGGCTTAACGGAAAGCAACGGCGGTGTTGAAATATATAACGAGGATAATTATATTATAATTACAGACGGAGGCAGCTACAATATAAGCGGAACTCTTACAGACGGACAAATTGTTGTAAATTCCGCAACGGATGTGGAGCTTAATTTAAGCAATGTTTCTGTTACAAATACAAAAGGTTCGGCAATTTACGGCTTAAACGGCGATATTGACATAAGCGCAAAAAAGGGCACTGTAAACACTCTTACGGACGGAACACCGACCGAGGTTGATGCAGACGGCGAGCCTGACGCCTGCATATATTCCAAGGACGGACTTAAGCTTAAAGGCACGGGAACACTTGTAATAAACGGCGCTTACGGAAACGGTGTCAGCGGAAAGGACGAGGTTATTATACAAAAGCTCAATCTTACAATAAATTCCGCAGACAATGCCATAAAAGCAAAGGATTCTCTTACTGTTACAAGCGGAACCTTGAATTTAACAAGCGAAACAGGTGACGGTATGAGATGCACAAAGGGCGATGTTGTTATAAATGACGGAACAATTACAATAAATGATATAAACAACGGCATTTATGCTAAAGTCGGAAATATTATTGTAAACGGCGGAAGCATAGAAATTGTTTCCAACGCAGATGTGCTTGACACGGCAAATTATGATTATGACGGTATCAAGGCAAAAACAAGCGTATTTATAAACGGCGGCGAGGTTAATGTAACCGCAGGCTGTGACGGAATACAGGCAACGGTTAATACTGAAATTACCGCAGGCACAATTACGGTTAATGCAGGCGATGTTGGTATAGCCGCAGACGCTGATGTTATAATTTCCGGCGGCGAAGTAAATGTTACTGCTGTTGATAAGGGCATAAATTCATCGGCAGGAAATATTACTATTTCCGACAGTGCGGTTGTTACGGTAAATACAACAGCCTCCTCCAATGATGTTGATACGGCAACATACAATTATGACGGTATACACTCCAAGGCAGGCAGTATTGCCATAACAGGCGGCACGGTTAATGTCAGCTCCTATTGTGACGGAATACAGGCGGCAGCAACCCTTAGCATAAGCGGCGATCCGGTTATAAATGTTACCACAACGGGTGTTATTACTTCATCTTCATCGGAAAACGGCTTTAACGGCTTTCAGGATAATCAAACGGCAGATATTTCCGCAAAGGGAATTAAGTCGGATACGGACATAGCTATTGACGGCGGAACAATTACCGTTAATTCCACAGATGACAGCATACATTCAAACAACAACATCACTTTAAACGGAGGTAAATTTACTCTTACAAGCGGTGATGACGGTGTTCACGCAGACAGTGTCCTTACAATAAATGACGGAGCGGAAATTCTGATTTCCGACTGCTATGAGGGCATTGAGGGCGAAAGCATTTATATTAACGGCGGAACAATTTATATTTATGCCAAGGACGACTCCATAAACGGTGCGGGAGGAAACGACTCCTCATCGGCAGGCGGCTTCAACACAGGCTCTACAGGCTATATTGAAATAAACGGCGGCTATATTTATTGCGAAAACACACAGGACGGCGATGGCATTGACTCAAACGGCTGTATTGTTTTTAACGGCGGTGTAATGCTTATAAACGGCCCGTCATCAGGCGGCAACAGCGCAATAGACTACGGTGATAACAGCTCCGATTATATGGCATATAACAGCGGAACAATAATTGCTGTTGCGGGAACCTCCGATATGGCGGCATACCCCACAGCAAATTATTCAAACGGATATACACTTGTCTACGGCGGTGACAGTCAAAATAAGGGCGGCGGCGGCTTTGGCCCCGGCAATATGGGAGGCTCAGGCGGCACAATTTCCGCAAACACTCTTATTACCCTTGCTGACAGCAGCGGCAATGTTGTTTTAGCCTTTAAACCCGTAAAATCAACAGGAAATGTAATTTTCAGCTCGGATAATATAAAGAGCGGAGAAACATATACAATGTATACCGGAGGAACATACAGCGGCGCCTTAAACAGCAATGGCTATGGCGAGGGCGGCACAATTTCAAACGGAACAAAGGTTGCTTCCGCAACCGTAGCTTCAAAGCTTACAAAGCTTAGCTGATTTATTCCTTATATATAAATTCCGATACAAATAAAGAACCGGGAGCCTTAAAACTCTCG
>CAYMAA010000045.1:0-13042 GCA_964388305.1 uncultured Lachnospiraceae bacterium
ACGCCTATAAATTTTATTAAATTTTGCTATTGACAGCATACCTGTGTTTATGCTAAACTGTAAACATAGTTGAAAATACAGTGATAAGGAGTATTAAGGCTTGGATTGTCCTCAGAGAGATGCCGTTTGGTGCAAGGCATTGTCAAAAAAAGTCCCAACTCGCCTTTGAGTAGCAATGCCGAACCTGCATTTTGCATCAGTAGGTTTTGACGGAGTGCTGACCGTTATCACACAGCAGGGTATGTAAGTACCTTAATGAGTGCATCTTTTCAATGATGAATTAGAGTGGTACCACGGAAGTTTTTGCTTTCGTCTCTTTGCGAGGCGAAGGCTTTTTTTATGAATACAGCGTGATGTGCATAGTATATCGGCGAAAGGATCTATAATTAAGGAAAACAAATTATTTAAAATATGAAAGGAGAACTACACATGCCAATGAATTTTCACAGATACAGACCGTTTCCACAAATCAATTTAAAGGACAGAACATGGCCCGACAAGGTTATTACAAAAGCTCCAATATGGTGCTCGGTAGACCTGCGTGACGGCAATCAGGCTCTTGTAAACCCCATGAACTTAGACCAGAAAATCAACTTTTTCAAGCATCTTGTAAAGTTAGGCTTTAAAGAAATTGAGGTTGGCTTTCCTGCCGCATCGGATACGGAGTTTGCTTTCTGCCGTGCCCTTATAGAGCAAAATCTTATACCAAACGATGTTATAATTCAGGTGCTTACACAAAGCAGAGAACACATTATCCGCCGTACATTTGAAGCATTGGAGGGCTGCCCCAACAAGGCAATAGTTCACCTTTACAACTCCACCTCCACACTTCAAAGAGATGTTGTTTTTAATAAATCCAAGGAGGAAATTAAAGAGCTGGCAGTTTCAGGCGCAAAGCTCCTTAATGAGCTGGCTGATGAATACGGCAAGGACAGATTTTTATTTGAATACTCTCCCGAGAGCTTTACAGGCACGGAGCTTGAATATGCAGTAGAGGTATGCAATGCCGTATTGGACGAATGGCAGCCAACCCCCGAAAGAAAGGTTATTATAAATCTTCCTTCCACAGTAGAAATGGCAACCCCCAATATTTATGCGGATCAAATAGAATACTGCTCACGGAACTTAAAATACAGAGAAAACGTAGTATTAAGCCTTCATGCTCATAACGACAGAGGAGAGGGTGTTGCGGCAACAGAGCTTGGCATTATGGCAGGTGCAGATCGTGTTGAGGGAACACTTTTCGGCAACGGCGAGCGTACAGGCAACTGCGATATTATGGTTGTGGCACTTAATATGTTTACACAGGGCATAGACCCTAAGCTGGACTTCTCGCATATTACAAATTCAATAGAAATTTACGAAAAATCCACGGGTATGCACATAGACCCCCGTCACCCTTATGTGGGCGACCTTGTTTACACGGCTTTTTCAGGCTCTCATCAGGACGCAATTAAAAAGGGTATGAAACGCCTTGAAGAACACCCGGATCACTGGGAGGTTCCTTATCTGCCTATTGACCCTGCGGACGTTGGCAGAAACTACGATCCTATAATTCGTATAAACAGTCAGTCGGGCAAGGGCGGAGTTTCCTACATTTTGGAGCATAACTACGGTCTTTCCGTGCCAAAGTCCATGCAGCAGGCATTCAGTATTATAATTACCAAGGTTTCGGACGAGCAAAACAGAGAGCTTAACTTTAAGGAAATTTATGATCTGTTTTTGGAAACCTATGTTGTAAAATCTCCTCTTAACCTTAAATATTACTATCAATCCGGTTCGGGAGATACGGTAACAATTAAATCCGATTTGCTTATAAACGGAGAGCTTACAAACATAACAGGCACGGGAAACGGTGTAATAGACGCTTTCTGTGACTCCATAAAAAAGAAATTTGATATAGAATTTGAAATTGTTTCATATAGCGAACATTCCTTGGATTACGGCAACAAGTCCCGTGCTATTACCTATATTCAAATTCACGACAAAGACCAAAACACTTTTTACGGCGCAGGCATTTCCGCCAACACGGCAAAATCCTCTTTCCGTGCCATCTTAAGCGCTCTTAATCATATTATTGCGGAAAAGGGCATTGAGGTTTAATTAAGTGTAGATTTTTGCACCTGTCTTGTGCTATAATATAACTATACAAGCACAAAATTATTATACAAGGAGTGTATATTATGGCAGAAAAAAAGAAAAAAACCACTTTGGAAGATAATTTGGAGATGGGTAAGGAAAAAGCCCTTAAAGCCGCCCTTACGACAATAGAAAAAAACTTCGGCAAAGGCTCCGTTATGAAGCTTGGCGAAAGCACAAAAAATATGTCCGTTGAGGTAATTCCCACAGGCTCATTAAGCTTGGATATTGCCTTAGGTGTAGGCGGCATACCCAAAGGCAGAATTATTGAAATATACGGCCCCGAATCAGGCGGAAAAACCACAACCGCCCTCCACATGATTGCCGAAGCACAAAAGCGTGGAGGCATTGCAGGCTTTATAGATGCGGAACACGCTCTTGACCCTGTTTATGCCGCAAAAATAGGTGTGGATATAGACGAGCTGTATGTATCTCAGCCGGATAACGGAGAGCAGGCGTTGGAAATTTGCGAAACAATGGTTCGCTCAGGCGCAATAGATATTATTGTTGTGGATTCCGTTGCGGCTTTAGTTCCCAAGGCGGAAATTGACGGTGAAATGGGTGATTCCCACGTTGGCTTGCATGCAAGGCTTATGTCACAGGCATTAAGAAAGCTGGCAGGTGTTGCCTCAAAAAGCGGCTGTGTTGTTATTTTCATTAATCAGCTTAGAGAAAAAATCGGCATTATGTTTGGAAACCCCGAAACCACCACGGGAGGACGCGCTCTTAAATTCTATTCTTCCGTAAGAATTGACATAAGAAAAGCCGACCCTATTAAAAACGGCAGTGATATTATAGGCAACCGCATTAGAGCAAAGGTTGTTAAAAACAAGGTTGCTCCCCCATTTAAGGTGGCGGAATTTGATATTATGTTTGGTGAAGGCATTTCCAAAACAGGCGATATTCTTGATCTTGCCGTAGAAACAGATATTGTTAAAAAAGGCGGCGCATGGTACTCTTATAAAGATAATAAAATAGGTCAGGGACGGGAAAACGCTAAAAAATATTTAGCTGAAAACCCCGATGTTTGCGAAGAAATAGACAGGGCAGTAAGGCAGGCATACGGTCTTTTGGAGGACGAAAATGCGCCTGTTGACATAACAATTAGTGAAAATGATGAGAAAACCAAGCAAAAAACTGCTAAGCTCCCATCGGAAACAGATGATGAATACGAAGATACATTTGATGATGATGATTTTTCGGATATTGACATAGAAGAATGATAATAACAGATATTCAAAAACAAAAGCATAACGAAAAACGCTATTCAATATTTGTGGACGGAGAATATTCCTTTTCGGTTTCGGACGTGGATCTTCTGTATTACAAGCTTAATATAGGAGATACACTTTCCGCCGAAAAGGCTAATATTATTGCAAATAACAATCTGCTTGCAAAAGCCAAAGCAATAGCCGCAAACTTTATAGGCTACCGTATGCGCAGCCGCAAAGAGGTTATTTTAAGGCTGAAGCGTGAAGAGCTGCCAAAGGATATTATCGCAAAAACAATTCATTTTCTTGAAAAATACAATTATATTAATGACGAGGAGTTTGCAAAAGCCTTTATTTCGGAAAAGAAAAAGCTTAACGGATACGGCGGCATAAGACTTAAAAACGAGCTGTATCAAAAGGGCGTTTCATCTGAAATAATCGAAAAACTGGAATACCTTTTGGAGGATAACAATGACCAAATATTGCAAAAGCTCATAAACAAAAAACTAAAAGGTATGCCGCCCGAAAACAAAAAGGAATATAACCGTGTTCTTGCCTTTCTGTGCCGCAGGGGTTATTCCTGCAACAAGGCAAAAACCGCCATTGAGGAATATATTTATCAAATTAAGGAGAACCCGCAATGAACCCTGCCTCAATTAACAGCCTGTTAAAATCCTTTGAAAATTATTATTATAACGAAGAATACGATAAGGCAAAAAAAGTTAGTAAGCAAATTACGGAATACTATAAAAACAATATGCCGGAAAAAGCCCAAAATTACTACACTCACCTTTATAATTTAAGCCTTGTGTTTTATTTTTCGGGAGATACGGCTTCCGCAATAAAAATTTGCCGAAAACTGTACACCATGCTTTCTTCGGAAAAAAATCCCTCACTTTTTGCCTCTGTTGCCAACAACTTAGGTGTTTTCTGTTCGTCTGCGGGCAAAAAATCCTCTGCATTGGCATACTTTAAAAAAGCGCGCTATATACGTTCAATTAATGCTGATTATAACGACCCTGCCCTTGCGGATACAATATCCAACTTGGGAAATGTTTATTACGATTTAAAGCATTATGAACAGGCTTTGGTATACCATAAAGACGCCCTCGACAGATACCCCAAAAACTCCGAAAGCTATATATTAACCTTAAGCCTTATCGGATGGGACTATGAAAAGCTTAAAGACTACAAAAACGCAGTTTCCTATTTAAAACAGTCCGTAGAGCTTATGCCGCAGGAAAATAACGAGGAATATATAGCCTCACTTTATTATCTTGCTGAAGTTTACGCAAAAAACGGGGAATGCGAAAATGCCTTAACCGCCTATGAGCGTGTGCTTTTTCTCTCAAAAAAAGAGGGTTTAAACAACGAGCCGTTTTACGGCGAGGCAATAAATAAAACAGCAGATATATACTATTCCCTTTCCAACTATAAAAAAGCATTGGAGCTGCGTCTTAAAGCGCTTGATATATTTGAAAGGCAGTTAGGCACAAAAAATATGTTTTACGCCAACTGCCTTAAAGAAATTGCCAAAATATACAACAAAAACTATATCTACGGAAAAGCAATAGCCTATATGAAACAGGTTTTGGAAATTAAAAGCGCCCTAATGACCCCCGAGGATACGGACTATTTGGAGGACGCACTCTTCCTTTCAAAACTGTATGCCGCCAACGGCCAGCATACCAATTCTTCTGATGTTTTGGAGTACCTTGCGGCAAACATTCCCCCAAGCAACCAAAACTACACAAAAATACTTCTTATGCTTGTAAACCGTTACCGCAGCTCAAACGACCTGCAAAAGCTATACTCCGCTTATGACAGATATAAGGAAAAGGATCCCACCATAACATTCGATGAACTCCTCCTTTTGGCGGAAGCCGCCGAGCAAAACTAAAACCCGCCGCAAACTCAGCCCTTAGAAGGAATCCTTTGGGCTATTTTACTTGCCAAATCATTTATGTTTTGTGTTTGAAGAATAACCTTACCCGGGCCTGTCAGCTTTGTTAAAAACAAGCCCTCTCCCCCAAAAATTATGTTGGAAAAACCCTTAACTCTTTCAATCTCATACTTAACGCTGCTTTCAAACCCCACAACGTTCCCCGTATCAACCTTTAACACTTCTCCCGACGCAAGATTTTTTATAACCTTGTCCCCGTCCACTTCAAGAAAAACCATACCTGACCCTGTCAGCTTTTGGAGTATAAACCCCTCTCCGCCTAAAAGACCGCCCGAAAACTTCTTCGTAAGTGTAACAGCCAAATTAACGGTAGGCTCAGCACATAAAAAAGCGCCTTTCTGACAAATAAATTCTTTATAATCATCAATTTTCAAACCAATAATCTCTCCCGGCACTGTTGATGAAAAAGCAATTCTCGCTCCGTCCTTTTCCGCAGTGTAGGTTGCCATAAATAATGACTCCCCTGCAAACATTCTGCCAATGCCCTTCATAAGTCCTCCGTTGGTATTGGTTTTCATTTCAACACCCTCGCTCATCCAGCACATTCCGCCTGACTGAGTATACATACTCTCTCCTGCCTGCTCAAACACAACCTCAACCGCAGGCATTGTACTTCCAATCAATTCAAATTTCATAGCTTACCTCCGAAAATTTTGTTACCATACAACAACTCTTTCATTTTTAGGCACATACATTCCGTCCTCGGGTGTCAGCTCATAAACCTGTGCAAAAACGTCACTGTTTTGCAAAACCTTGTTTACTCTCACATTAGCGCCGCTGTGTACGTCCTCCGCCGCATCTCTTTCAAGGCTTTCTCTTGTAGATGCACTGTACCACATTCTCCCGTAGCTCTCAAACATCTTTTTAAAATCAAAACCGCTGTGAGAGCTTCCAATTTCCGTAATGCACACCATTGCCCCCAAATCCGCAATGTTCTCACCCAAAGTCAGCTCAGGGTCAATTACAATGCCCGTTGCGTACTCACTACCGCTGTAAAACTCAATTACCTCCCTGCACATTTCCTCAAAACCTGCATAATCCTCTTCAGTCCACCAGTTTCTTAAATTCCCCTTTTCGTCAAAGCTGCAGCCGCTGTCATCAAAGGCATGGCTTATTTCATGCCCAATAATAAATCCAATCGTCCCCAACTTTTCTTCATAGCTGAAATCACTGCTGTATAACGGCTTTTGTAAAAATGCCGCGGGAATTGTAATATCATTCGTCTGCAAAGAGTACCCTGCATTAACCGTGTGGGGATACATCACCCACTCCTGCCTGTCAACCTCAGTCCCCTCCAAACCAAGCATATACCTCTTTCTCGCAAGCAAAATTTCCACCACATTGTCAAAATAACTTCCGCCCTCCGAGCCGCTCCTTATAACGGCGCCGTCTAAATAACCGGAGCTTTTTTGCGGTCTGCCAACCTTAACCCCCAAGCTGTCTAACTTTTTTATTGCCTCCGCCTTCGTTTGTTCGCTCATACGCTCCGTTTTTTCAAGCCGGCTTTTGTATGCGGAAATAACCTCCTCCACAATCCCCGTCACTTCCAAAACGTCCTCCTCATTGCAGTACCTGTCGGCATAAAGCTCCCCAACATAGTCCCCCAAATAGCTCATAACGTCAGCCGTTGCCCCGTATGTAACGGAAGTTTCGCCGCTTGTGCCATACACCTCGTCAATAAAAGCATTAATCGCATTAATAAAGTCCGAGCCAAAATACTCGGCAAAGCTGTCTATAACAATAACCTTTGCGTACTCCCTCACAACCTCAATGTTGTCGTTCGTAAACATCTTCCCAACCGCTGCCATACATTCGGGATTATCTGCAACAATCCTTTCCTTGCCTTTAAGTCCGCTCCCCTCAAATACCCTGCTAATGTCCGTCTGCACAAAAATCCTGTCAATTTCCTCTAAGCTGTATTCTTTAAAATAGTCCTCAATGCCTGTGTCCTCATTCCCGCACTCAGCCAAAATCCCCTCAAACTCCAAAATATCATCGCTGTGCCTGTTAGCGTCTACCGCGCCCTCGCCGCACAAAAGCAGCAGGCTTGCAATGTACCTTTGATAAGCCTTTCTTACCTTTTCGTTTCCGCCGTTGTAAACCTCTCTGTCAAATGTTGCCGTGGGAAACTCAAATGTTGTCACATATCTGCTGCTGTCCTCGCTGTCTATACCCACGCTGAAAAACAAAACCCCAATCCCCAGCTCGTCATAAATCAGCTGATTAAATTCCGCCAGCCCCTCCATATCCTCTATTCTGTCCGCAGCCTCCACATACTTCCTTATAGGCTCATACCCCTGTGCCTCTCTGTTCTCCCAGTCCAGTATGTTTTCATACATCGCCTTAATTTTGTATTCCCTGCTGCCCTTATCGGGGTTTCCTGCAATAATTTCGTTAATAAGTCCGTTAATCTGTGCATTTACCCTGTCCGCAAGCTCAACAAATGTCCCCGTTTGGCTTTTTCCCTCGCCAATAACACTGCTGTCCAAAGCCGCCTTGTTAGCTGCCGCATAAAAATCGTCCTTGGGGTTTGTGCCGAAAACCGCAAACGTTCTTTCAATAAATTTTTCCATCTGCTCACGGGTAACATTCTCGTTTGGGGAAAACTTCCCCTCTTCCGTTCCTGCCGCAATCCCTGCGTTAATAACGTCCCAAAGCTCATCTCCTGCCCATTGAGGAATATCCTCAAACTCCTCCTCAGCAACCATTCTTTTGCTGTTCTCCCCAAGCTCGGGCATACCCCCAAAAGCTCTGTCAAGCATAACAAGCGCCTCCGCCCGTGTAACGCTTCTTTCTTCCTCCAAATCACCGTTGCCGTAGCCCTTTAAAATGTCCTCTTTTTTAACATCGGGGTTGTAGTCGTCTGCCGCAGTAATAAGCATATCGCACACTTCGCCCCTCGTAATTACCTCGCCGCCAAAAACCGTACAGCTAAAACCAATCACGGCAAAAACAGCCAAAAACCAACCCAAAAAATATCTTTTTATCATTCTTCCCTCACACATCTCACAGTCACTCTGTCCGTACCGCTAAGAGTACAGGTAAACAGTGTCAAATCCCAATCTCCAGCTTCCATATCCGCAATGGCAGTCCCGGGCACCTGCTCCAGCTCCGCAACTGTGTAATTAAATACATTCCCCTCGCCGTCAGTAAAAATAATAAAGTCCCCAATCGTCAAATCCTTTAGTCTGCCAAAATGCCTTTTAAAATTATGCCCTGCAATAATCATATTGTCCTTGTAAACAGACCCCTTGTACCTGCACGGCGATTTATTCAAAGCGTTATAGTCCCATTCCTTTTGCACAGGCAGCTCCAGCTCTAACTTTGGTATGCTAACCTCGCCAATGTACTTAACTCCGTCCACGCTTATAACGGGCATTTCCATATCGGGGTACTTTTCATACAACGGCACATCATCAACGCCGTTGTTTTTAATACCGCCCCCCTCAATTTCCAATTTGTCAATCTCTGCGGAAATCTCCTCCGCCGCCGCCCTTGCGCTCATATCTCCCCTTATCTGCAAAAACTGATTATATAATGTTAAAATAAGAGCCGCCGCAATAAGCAGCAGCCCCATACAGATTAAAAACTTGTTCTTTTTATTTCTTCTTTTTATCCTCATCGTCTTGCCTCAACATTCCAACTAATATAAACAACACTCCAAACCCTGCCATAACAGGCACAGGCCACCAAAGCAGACCCGTCTGCGGCAGCTTGTCAGCCAAAAGCCTTTTCCGCTCTCTTTCCTGCTCTTCAAGCCATTCTTCCTCAGTTATGGGGTTTCCGTCCTTGTCGTAATAATACCTGTCCCTGTTCCTGCCATAACTGCTTTCATCATCTGGGTTTACAGGTGTTTCCTCGCCCCCTTGGGGTGTTTCGCCGCCGGGTGTATCTCCGCTCGGTGTATCTCCGCCGGGTGTGTCACCGCTTGGTGTGTCCGGTGTATCGGGGGTTTCGGGGGTTTCGGGGGTGTTCTCCGTAGGTGTTTCCGGTGTTTCCTCCGTTGTTCCCTCGTTTTCCTCCGTTGTTCCCTCGCTTTCCTCGGTTGTTCCCTCGTTTCCGCTTTCCGTTGTGCTTTCCCCAACAGTTGTTGCTTCCGTTTCTTCTTCCTCGGTGGTGGCTTCGTTTCCTCCGCCGCCTCCGCCGCCGCCGCTTGGCGTTACAGGCTTATATGTGTTCGTAATCACAAACAAATTCCCGTCCTGCGTAACTCCCCCTGTGTAGTGGTAGGGTATATACTTCTCCACAACCGTCCATGTATAGTCGCTGTCCAGTCCCGTCCATTCGTACTTCCAGCTGTTGCTGTCGCTCAGCTCAACCTCTGCATAAACCGCGCCGTTTTTCAAAAGCTGTGCCACCACATACTCGGGGTGTACCACATCATCAGGCACATTAACCCACTGCTTCATAACCGATCTGCTCACCGTTGTTTTGTTCGGCTCGTCCGGCTCTTTTTCGCTGTTGTACTTGGGGTTTACCTCCAAAAGCTCCCCTGTGTAGCTCACAAGCGCCGCCATAGGTGTATAAGTCACCTTTCCCACGGTTGTCTTTTCACCTGTTATTAAATAACACCCGTTTTCAGGATTGCTTAATCTTCCGCATTTGTCGCTCCCCGTGGTTACACTGTAGCTCTTGTTAATTCCATCTCTTTCAGCATATCCCTCAAGGGTAGCCGCCGTTTCCTCGTTTATGCTTATCCCCTCATACTTGGCAAACTCCCCCTCTAATTTAAGTCCGCCGTTAGAGCTGAAACTGCCTATTCTGTACAGGTCAAAAACAGCTCCCTCTGCCGCATATTTTATAACAATTCCTCCGCCATCACCAAATGCCATGGTCTGAAAACAGCATATCGCCATTATCACTCCCACTATCATTCCCATTGCTCTTTTAAATCTAAATACCCTTTTCATAAAATCGCATCACCCTCATTTTTTATAGCTTATTTTTTGTTGCTTTTCTGTTCCTTAACACCGTGCTTCCTCTTTAGCCTGCTTGTTCTTATCATAAGTATTATCATAAGTATAATCAGCATTGGCACTGCCAAAATCGGCGCTACCATAATCGGCTCAATCTGCATTGCGTCCGCCGTAACTCTTATGTCGCTTAAATCCTCTAAATTCTCTATCCTGTGTCCTCTAACCAAAAGCCTGTGGCTGTTTACCCCGTAGGGTGTGCAGGTAATAAGCGTGCAATAGTCCGCCCCTGCCTCAAACTGTAACGGTGATGTGTCCTCAGGCAAAACAATCGAAATTTTATCCACCTCATAAGTTACAACCTCGTCCAAAACCCTAATTACAAAAACGTCCCCCTCAACCATTTTGTCCAAATTAGTAAACAGCTTTGCCGATGGCAGCCCCCTATGCCCCGAAAGTGCGGCGTGTGTGTTTGCTCCCCCAATGGGTAACGATGACCCCGTCAAATGCCCTACTGCGATTTGCAAAACCGTGTCCTCAACTCCATGATATATTGGCAGCTCCACGTTTATTTTGGGTATCTCAATGTACCCCATAATCCCTGTTCCTGTAATGTCCAATATACTTTCGTATCTCTTTAGCTCCGCCTCCGTCGGGTGCCACCTGTTGCTGTTGTTGTATAGCCAAACATTGTATTCCTTTGCCTCATTAAGCAGCCTTTCATACTCCTCATCGTCCATGTTGGCAACTGCCTCCACATACCCTGCAATGGCTCTCGATTGATGAAAGGAATTCCAATAGTCGCTCACCGATGGATATAATAATAAAGAAAGCCCCACTATCAAAACCAATAATAAAAATATCGTTGTTTTGTCCTTCTTCATATCCTGTCCTCGCTGTTTTTCTCTCTGCCCTCTCCACAAACCGTCAGCTCCCCCTGCCGATTTCTGCAAAAGGCTCCATGCCCTGCCCCAATAAAAGCAGGGCATGAAAAACCTAATTATTCATATAAACCGCAAATTAATTATTCAATCAATTAAGCGTTTCTCATTCTTCTCTTTGTTATAAGAAGTATGCCTGCGGCAACAACAAGTATTCCGCCAAGTGTGTAGAATATCTTCGTACCCATACCACCTGTTTCGGGAAGTGTAGAACCTTGGTTATTTTCTACAGTTGTACTAAATGTACCGGTAGGATTTGTACCACCACTTAAATATTCAACAGTAAATGTAGCGTCACTCTCAGCTAACTTATACTTCTTTGTTGTATCATCAAATGTAATTGATCCATTTTCATCTTCTACTAACTTAGTAACTGTTAAACTTTCAAGTGCAGGATTATCAGCACTTGCTTGATGTGATGCTTCAACAGTAAAGTAAAGGTCAGCAGCCGTATTGTAACCATTGGGAGCAACAGACTCTACAAGTTTGTAATAACCGTCATCAATACCATTAACGCTGGCTGTGTAATTATTATCAGAATCCTTTGTAGGTGTAATATCTGTACCAACCTGTACCCAAGACTTACTTTCGGAACTTTCATTTGCTTTCTGCCACTTATAAAGTTTAAACGTTGCACCGTCAAGTGGGTTTCCATCTCCGTCAGTCTTGCTTACAGTAAACTTGTATGTAAATACAATAACTGTGTCCTCAGGTGTACTACCCTTTTCGCCACTGCCCTCATAATTAGGATTGCTTGAGTATTCAAGATAAGCAGTATTTGGGTTTCCTGCTGAACCAATAACAGCATCTTTATCAAGTGTAGCACTATACTCAACAACAATCTTATCATAAGGATTTACAGTAATAGCATTGCCTTCTTTATCTGTTAAAGATAATACATCACTTATTGTAACGGTTAAGTCTGTCTTTTCACTATCAGTTAAATTAGCTGCTGCTGAAACTGTATACTTACTTGTGCTAACTGTAACAGCATTACCATACACTACATTTGCAGTATTTGTAGTATCAGTTGCAGGGTAAACCTTAACTGCTGTAACAGTATAATTACTTAAATTATCTGCTAACTTCAAGCCTTTACTTAATTCATCGTGGAAAACAAGGCTATATGTTTCATACTCGCCAATCTTAGTTCCAAGAACTGCTGAAAGCTGGTAAGGAATTGTATCGCCGATGTCATAGTCAGCTGAATCTTGCCAATTTTCTCCATCCTCAGTTGTAGTAGAATCGTTCTTGTCATCTACTTTCTTTTCAAATTTGGGAACATCATTCTTCTTTGCAATTATAATATCGTCACCTGTTACTTGAAGAAGTGAAAGGTTTGTATAATAACCGGTTTCATCTGCTGCCGCTACACTTGTATCCTTTAACAGATAGTAACCTGCATCAAGGGTAGCACTTTTTGCATCACTTGCAATTTCTGTCTTTGTTGATGAAAGATGTTTTTCAATTTCTTTTGCAAATGCCTTTGCATAAGCCTCTTGATTATCACCTGCATTGGCTAAAACATTAGCAACACTTGCAGCGTCAGTACAACCACTAAATGGGGTTGCTTCACCAACTTTAATAAGTTTAACTGCATTTAAAACTGTATTGTAAGTAGCAGGATTGGAATTTTCATCTGCAACCACACCGGTTCCCCACTTAACATCACCAAGTGCTGTACCTGTTGTAGCCTGTGTACCGCTGAAAATCTGGTAAGCATCATAGCTATGACCTGTATTATTAGTTACAGTTTCTGCATTAACAGAAAACGCTGTCATTGTAAAAATCATTGCAAGAGCTAATACAAAGCTCATAACTCTTTTAAAGTTTTTAGTCATTTTTAAAAATCCCCTTTCAATTTATATAAATTGT
>CAYMAA010000046.1:0-12933 GCA_964388305.1 uncultured Lachnospiraceae bacterium
CGATAGGAATCAATGTGCGTTCCACCGTCGCAACCTATGCCGATGTGCATGATGAACTGCGCAAGGCATTCGCCCGTACAACCGACGCAAAGGAAAAAGGCTATAAAGCAGGCGATTTTTCCTATAATACGGGAAAGCTGCGGTGTCCTGTCTGCGACGGCACAGGCACAATCAATTTGGACGTGCAGTTTTTACCGGACGTAGAAATTTCCTGCCCCGATTGCGGAGGATCACGTTACGGAAAAGAGGCAAGCCTTATTCGGCGCATACCAAAGCAAGGCGGGCAGGCAAGTACGCTGCCGGAGCTTATGGATATGAGTGTTGACGAAGCGCTTGCCGTATGTGCGGACATTCCGAAAGTAAAGCGAAAGCTTCAGGCGCTTAGCGAGCTTGGCTTGGGATATTTGACTTTGGGGGAGCAAACACCAAGTCTTTCGGGTGGAGAGGCTCAGCGGCTAAAGCTCGCAGGCGAGATGGGAAAGGGACAGGCGGATACAATATTTGTATTTGACGAACCAACCATTGGTCTGCATCCGCTGGATGTGGAGATTTTGCTCCATGTCTTTGAACGGCTCATCGAAAACGGCGCGACGGTTATCGTGATTGAACACGATTTGGATGTAATCAAAAATGCGGACTATATAATCGATATGGGCCCGGGCGGCGGCATTCACGGCGGAGAAATTGTCGCAGCAGGCACGCCCGAGGAAATCTGCGAATGTGAAATCAGTAAAACCGGAGCCTATCTGAAACGGTATATAACAAATGACAGATAAATAAAAAAGCATATAAAAAAGCCTGTGAGGAAACAGAACAGAAAAGGCGCATATCTCGTACAGTTTGATTCTATACCGATGCCGAGGAGGATGTCTTTTCGTGCAAAGCTCCCTCGGATATAAGCGAAACGGCGTTATGGATATGTTCGAGTATAATATATTGAAGAAAAAAATAAGAGAAAAGTAAAAAGGTCAATCCGAACAATGCGGGATTGACCTTTTTTGCAAGACCTGCTCGCCTTGCCATTATATTTTTAATGTTAAGAAATCATTGATTAACAGTCCCCACATTCCTCGGATAAAATCTGCTTCAGTAAATCAATCCGTGCTTCAGTCAAGGATATTCGCACTCCGCCGCCTAAAAGTCAGGGCGCTTCCTTACTTGGTTAAAATATTGTAGCTGTAGCTTCATTACTCTTCACATACCGCTATGCCGTTAAGTTATATAACCTCAGTAAAGCAACAATATATTCTTTTTTAGTAATATACCTTTTCGGCTGAAATTTCTTATTTTTGTCTCCGAAATGCCTAATTACCGACTGTCAACCGGCCTCAGCTGTTCGTTATATTCATCATACGAACTTGTATCAAGTTTGAACTCCATATCCTCACTTAAATCCATCATTCTGCTTAATATTGTTAAATAATATTCCATTGAAATATTTGAATTTAAATTACATGCCTGTCCATCTTCATCTAAAACAATGCCCAATGCTTTGGCCTTTTCATAAGCGGTATTAATGTCAAATTGTGCTGAACCGTCCACACATCTCATAGCAAATAAAAGCATTTCACCCACTTTAAGCTCTCTTTCTCCGTTAAAAGCCTTTTCCTGTAAATTATCACCAATTGCAATATTATTTAACCCTGCAATTATAATATACCCCTCTTCGGCAGAACTATCTAAATACAAATCTCTAAATACGGGTACAGAAAAATCTATCCCTGCATAAAATTCTGCCGTTTCATCATCAACTCCCATAATTTTCATTAATGGAATTAAACCTTTGTATCTTGTCACACTTTGATTTTCAAAATAATAATCATCAATAATTTTTTTCTCAGTTAAAATGTCATAATCATTTCCAAAAACATTTATTATATTTAACATTACTAAAATAATACTAACCGCAATAAAATACTTTTTCATTTGTCCTCCTTAATTGCATCTAAATCGTATATAATTAAATCGATCGTCAAGGATATTCGCACTCCGCTATCGCTGCGCATACTTCAGAACTTATGAGCCTTAAGAGGCGGTGGACTTCCTTACTTGGTTAAAATAAAAACAGCCTCTAATTCACACTATTCCGTTGAGAATTTACAATTTTCACGGTTACTTAAGTGTTGAGCAGGTGTAATGCGTTTTTGTAAAGCATAGCAAATTTTTCTTCATCGGTAAGGGCGGAGTTTTCCACAAACTCACGCATTTCTTTTTGTTCGCTCCAAGGACTGTCTGTGGCAAAAAGAATTTTGTCAATACCGTGAGCCTTTGAAAGACTTATAAACTGTTCTTCCGTAAGCAGACCATTAACCCCCTGTTTTTCTCCGAAGGAAAAGGAGGTGTCAAAATACACATTTGCGCCTGCAATATATTTTTTAACATTTTCCCAATTACTGTGTCCGCCCATGTGAGCAAGCACAAGCCTTTGGGGGTTTACCTCTTCAAGCACATTTAAAATTTCTTTAGTGCCGCATTTGCGGGATTTGGGAAAGCTCCCGTCAAAGCCTGCATGAACAACGGTAATTAGCCCCAACTCCTCCGCAAAATTCAAAATACGCATATACTTTATATCGTCAAAAAAGGTATACTGAAACTCGGGGTGCAGCTTTATGCCTTTAAGACCCGCCCTTTTAATTTCTATAAGCACATTTTTATAGTTGTGGGTATTTGGGTGTATTCCCCCAAATGAAATTATGCCCTTTTCACTCTCTGTCATTTTAACTGCGGCGGCATTAATTTTTTCCGCCTTATCGGGATTTGTAACAACAGGAAGTACAACAGACAAATCAATACCTCCCTCCTGCATGGATTTTTTAAGTCCCTTTGCGGTGCCGTCCGTAAAAGCCTTTATACCGGCGCTTTTTTCAAGGGAGGTAATTGCCTCAGATGCAATTTTATCGGGAAAAATATGGGTATGAAAATCTATTACCATTGGTTTACGCTCCTTTTCAGCATTGCGTATATTATAAAGGAGGGTTATATTCAACCCTCCCAAGTTTTATGTCTGTGCTGTATTTTGGCATTATAGGTTGTATGCCTCAACGCAGTCCATAAGCTCAATTCCTGCTGCCTTAATGGTGTTCTCGGCCTTTTCGTTGTCGCTTGTTTTTATTATAATTGCCGCATTTTCCGTGCCGGAGTTTATGGCATACATATATGAAAGGCTTATGTTTTGTGAGTTTAAAGCCGCAGCCATTTTGTTAAGCATTCCGTAATGGTGTTCAAGCTTAACACCTATAACATCTGTAAGAACAGCCGCAAAGCCGTTTTTGTTAAGCGCCTCCAAAGCGCCTGCAGGGTTGGAAACAATCATTCTTAATACGCCAAACTCCGCTGTGTCCCCAATAGAAACACATACTATATTTATATCATTATCGGCAAGTACCCTTGTAATTTCCTCAAGCCTGCCTTTTCTGTTTTCAACAAAAATAGAAACCTGTTTTATAAACATTAAATTCTGCCTCCAATCTCCCAGCCTTTTTTAAATGCAGCCAAATTTATATCAATAGTTTTTGCGGGAACGGTATTTTTTATTACCTCAATCCATTTTTCCTGTGCAAAATCCATGTGTCTTGCGGCAACCCCGACAATAATTACGTTAAATACACGGGAGTTGCCCATAGCCTTTGCCTCTTTCATGGCATCTGCGGAAATTACCTTGTATTTTTTGGAAAGCTCCTCAATAATGCCCTCGGGGTATTCTGCCGCCCCTGTAACAACACTCATCGGGTCAATTCTCTGGTCGTTTATTATTATAACCCCATCAGGCTTTAAAAAGTGCGCATATCTTAATGCTTCAAGTCTTTCAAAGGCAATAAGCACGTCTGCCTGACCTTCTTCCACAATAGGCTCCGCAACCTTTGCGCCGTAGCGTACAAATGTAACAACACTGCCGCCTCTTTGCGCCATACCATGCACCTCCGAGAGCTTAACGTCATAGCCGGAAAGTGTAATAACGCCGCCTAAAATTCGGCTTGTAAGCAAGGTGCCCTGTCCGCCCACACCAACTATCATGATATTTTTTGTTTCAGACATATTACTTCACCTTCCTTTTTTCTATTGCGCCAAATTTGCAAAGCTGCATACAAAGACCGCAGCCGTTGCACATAGTATCGTCAATACTTATTGTTCCGTCAGCATTTTTGGTCATTGCAGGGCAGCCGGGTTTAAGGCAGGCGCCGCATTTTTTACATTTTTCGGGTAATGCAAAGCACTTGCTGTCAAAAACAACACCTTTAAGCAAAGCACATGGAGATTTTGTAATAATTACGGAAACAGCCTCTCTTGCCGTTTCTCTCTTAATAACCTTTTCAAGCTCTGCAATATCAAAAGCATTTACCTCATAAACGTGTTCAATGCCCATAGCCTTGCAAAGGTTGTAAATATTTATGGCGTATGTAGTTTCTCCTTTAAGGGTTTTCCCTGTTGCAGGGTGATCCTGATGACCCGTCATACCCGTTGTGGAGTTATCCAGTATCATAACGGTACCCGTTGCCTTGTTGTAAACCATATTCATAAGAGAGTTAATGCCCGTATGCAAAAATGTGGAGTCGCCTATAACCGCAACCCAATTTCTTACATACTCACTTCCCCTTGCTTTTTCCATACCGTGTAATGTGCTTATGCTTGCACCCATACAAACATTTGTATCCATAACATTAAGGGGAGCAACCGCGCCTAATGTGTAGCAGCCAATATCTCCCGAAGCGTGCATTTTAAGCTTTTTAAGTACAGAGTACACACTCCTGTGAGGGCAGCCGGGGCATAAAATAGGCGG
Source organism: uncultured Lachnospiraceae bacterium (assembly GCA_964388305.1). Lineage (GTDB taxonomy): Bacteria > Bacillota > Clostridia > Lachnospirales > CAG-274 > JAJQCI01. Next base: position 4,778 of record CAYMAA010000046.1, read on the forward strand.
TCTTGGAGCAGCCTTTGCAGGTTCGGCAATGTTAAGCTTTTGTCCCAAAAGTCTTTCTCTTATAAGATTTGCGGAATATTCTCCCTGAACGGTAAAAATTTCCTTTCCCGTACATTCAATACCCCAGCTTTTAACCTGTTCTTCAATAACAGGCTCTAACTCTTCAACTATGTAAAGCATATCCACATTAGCGGCAAATTCCTTAATAAGCTCTTTTGGCAGTGGGTTGACCATACCAAGCTTCAGTACGGAAGCGGTTGGAATTGCCTCCATAACATATTGATAAGCTATGCCGTCGGTAATAATGCCTATTTTTTTGTCATTGTAGCTTATTTTGTTTATTTCCATGGAACAGGCATCTTTTGCAAGCCTTTTTAACTGTTCCTCCACAACTATGTGCCTTTTTTGTGCGTTTGCAGGTAAAAGTACATTTTTGGATATGTTTTTAATGTATGGCTTGTCCTCGGGAACAACCCTTTCCTCCAAATTAACCACACCCTGAGAGTGGGCAAGCCTTGTGGTTGTTCTAACAATTACGGGAGTGTCATACTCTTCGCTTATTTCAAAAGCGCATTTCATAAATGTTCTTGCCTCTTCACTGTCGGAAGGCTCTAAAACAGGCACCATGGCGGCTCTTCCCACCATTCTTGTATCCTGCTCATTTTGCGAGCTGTAAAGACCGGGGTCATCTGCGGCAACCATTACAAGTCCTCCGTTTACTCCCCCGTAGGATATGGAGTAAAGAGGGTCGGAGGCAACATTAACACCAACGTGTTTCATGGAAGCCATAGCTCTTACACCTGCCTGACTTGCGCCTATTGCAACCTCCATCGCAACCTTTTCGTTAGGCGCCCATTCCGCATAAACCTCGTCATATAAGGCAATGTTTTCGCTTATTTCGGTGCTGGGTGTGCCTGGGTAGGCGGAAGAAACCTTTACGCCTGCCTCCCACGCCCCTCTGGCAATGGCGGCATTTCCAAGCATAATTTTTTTATCTGCCATATTAACAGTCCTTTCCTATGTACATTAGGCTTTTCTTAAATCCGTTACTCTTTTTGCCTTTCCTTCAAATCGTTTAAGAGTATTTGGAGATTCCAATTTAATTACAGTATCCAAACCAAGCATAATTTTAAGTCTGGAGTTAAGATTTTTCTTTATTTTTTCAATCTCCTGATAGTCGTCCGTCATTTTTTCCGGAGTAAGCTCAACTCTTATTGTCAGCTTGTCGGTATGCCCTGCCTTTTCTACAATAATTTCATAATGCGGCCCTATTTCGTCTACGCTTAAAAGCACTTCCTCAATCTGGCTGGGGAATACGTTTACGCCTCTTATTTTAAGCATATCGTCTGTTCTTCCGCTGAAGTTTTCCATTCTTGCGGTAGTTCTTCCGCACTTGCACGGGCCGTATAAAAGCCTTGTAATATCTCTTGTTCTGTATCTTATAAGCGGCTGCGCCTCTTTATCCAAACAGGTAACAACAAGCTCTCCCTTTTCCCCTGCGGGTAAAACCTCGCCTGTTTTAGGGTCTATTATTTCGCAAAGGAAGTGATCCTCGTTTATGTGCATACCGTTAAGATACTCACATTCGCCTGATACACCGGGGCCTCCCAGCTCGCTCATTCCGTAGTTGGAAGTAACTGTCATTTGCTCGCCAAATACCTTTTTAACCTCTGCTCTCAATGCCTCCGTAAGCATTTCACTGCCAAAAAGACCTACCTTTAGGTTAATATCCTTTTTGGGGTTAAGTCCCATTTCCATGGCAACCTCCCCAATTCTTAAAGCGTATGACGGAGTAGCAACCAAAAGAGATGTGCCAAAATCCCTCATATACATTATCTGTTTTTGGGTGTTCCCTGTTGAAGAGGGTATAATTGCCGCGCCAACTCTTTCCAAACCGTAGTGTAAGCCTAAAGCTCCCGTAAACATACCGTAGCCAAAGCAAATTTGGGCAACGCTTTCAGGCGTGGCGCCGCCGCCGCAGGCAAGCCTTGCAACACACTCTGCCCAGTTGGTTAAGTCCTTTTTTGTATATCCAACAACGGTAGGCTTGCCCGTTGTGCCCGAAGATGCGTGAATACGCACAATGTCCTTTTGAGGAACGGCAAACCAGCCGAAAGGATATTGATCCCTCATATCCTGCTTTGTAATAAACGGCAGGTTTTTAACGTCCGCAAGGGTTTTAATATGCTCAGGCTTAATACCAACCTCGTCCATTTTGGCACGGTAGGCAGGCAGAGTATTGTAAACCCTGTTTACGGTTTCTTTCAGCTTGCCGAGCTGTATCTCTTCAATTTCGTTTCTTGAAAGTGTTTCTTCCTTTGCCCAAATCATAATTTATTCTCCTTATTAAAAAATTCATATATAATAATATTAACACATTTCTACAAAAAAGTATATACTGTTTCGGACTATTTTTCATTTTTTCATTCTTTTGGGAGTCCGTTCATGGCAATAGAGCCGTTGCTGTACCGCCTGTCCAACGTAACCTCCCTGCCAAACCATGCCGGAGGCGCAAACTCTCTCGCCTGTTCAATGCTTTCAAACTCCACCTCCACATTCATAAAGCCTTTAAGCTCACCCTTGTAAATATCCAGCTCTGCTTTAAGTTCGCCATCTAAAGGCAAAATGTATCTGTCCTTTTCAATTATTCTGCCCTCTGCCTTTTTCATAAGCCTGCAAAACTGCTCTTCGGTAAGAGGGTGTTCAAATTCCGTTCTTTCAATAAAACCTCTGCCCTTAAATGTAAATATAAACTCATTGTCCCATTGACGTATTCTTATTGTTGGGTCGGTAAAAATATATGCCTGCTTTAAACCGTGCTTTTCCGCCTTTTCAAGTCCTTCGGGCAGGCTTTTGATCAAAAACTTCCTTTCCGTTTCCTTATTATTAACATTCATTAAATCACCTCACCCCTATTATACAGCATTTTACGCCAATATAACAACCCTGTTTTCAATAAAAACGGGTCTGTCTGCAAAACTGCCTAAATTTACATATTTTTCCCCGTTTATATTTACCGCAGTGTACTCCCTGCCATATACCCTTTTAAAATCCTCATAAGCCGCAAAAGCCTCTCCGCCTGCCGCAATGCCCGTAAAATTCAGCCTTTTATACCTTTTTTGCCTTTCCTTAAATTCTTCGCTCTTTTCCGCAATATAGCTTAATATGTCCTCGTCTTTCAAAAACACAATTTTGTTTATTTTTCCCTCATACTCAAACTCCCCCGCTTCAAAAACAATAACTCCCTCCACCTCTAAATAATTTTGGGTAACAGCCTCCAAAGCGCTTTGCAAATACTCCCTTTTTTCGCTGAAAAAGTATTTATGCTCCTTTTCGCTGTAAGCCGCCGCACCAAGCCTTGTAATAAAAACAGGCTTTTTGTATCTGTAAAAAATGTACTCCAACTCATCCGTATAACAATCCCTCTTGCCGTTAAGACCCAAAAGCATTTCAAACCCCACATAGTCCAAATAATCCTCACCCGGAAAAACATCATCCTCTTCATAAACCGTTTCGGGCGAAACTGCCCAAATTATTTTTGTTTTGGGAGCATACTCCTTAAATAAACCATAGGCGTCCTTAAAAAATTCTCTGTAAGCCGTAGTGTTATATGCAGGCTTGCTGTAAACAGGGTATAGCTCCACATATATTTCCGTGTCAAAATATCCCAGTTCTCTTGCAATAAGCTCAATCTTTTCTCTGTCAAAAATACCGCTTCCGCCCTCTATAACAATGTAAGGCAAATTATCCTTTTCAATACAGTCCAAAATAAAATCTTCGGGCGCATCATCGTCATTTTTTATAAAAAATACCCTCGCTTCCCCTTTTCCCGCCTCAATATTTTGGGAATAATACCCCCATATAGCTTTTACGCTTTCATCTGTGTCCTCGTATACTCGGCACAGCTCATATTCAATGCTTTCATTAACGGGACTTTCCTCATTTTTATTTAAGCTTATGCTGTAAATACCCATAATAAATACAACAATACTTAAAAAAACAACGCCTTTCAAGCTCTCACCTCCCAATATTCCGTTATTTATAAGTCTTTACAAATTTAAAAAAAATTAACCCGTTATGCAAAAAAGCATTTAAAAAAACAATAAAAAATAGTATAATAAAATAAAATTTACAAATATAGAAAGGCAATAAATATGAACTCTGTTTTTACAAAATCCACCCCCGAGGCACAAGGGGTTTCATCATACTCAATTATTAATTTTATAAAAGCCGCTAAGCAAAAAAATATACCTCTCCATTCTTTTTTGCTGTTTAAAAACAATAAGCTGCTTTTTGAGGGTTACTATGCCCCGTTTACAAAAACAGTCCCTCACCGTATGTTTTCAATATCCAAAACATTTACATCTGCCGCTATTGGCATACTTTCGGCTATGAGTAAAATAGACCTGTCCGCTCCCGTAATAGACTATTTTCCAAGCTACGACAGCCTATGCACTGACCCCATAATTAGGTCTGCAACCGTTAAAGACCTGCTTTCAATGCGTTCTCCCCACAAAAGAACCGCCTTTAAGCAGCTTTCAAACAAAGATTATGTAAAATCGTTTTTTACCCTTCCTTCAACAAAATTTCCAAATCTGGCATTTTGCTACGACTCCTCCGCATCTCATCTTTTGGGAGTTTTGACCGAAAACATTACAAATATGTCCCTTACGGATTTTTTAAAAGAAAATATACCATGTCTTTCACAAAATATGTATTCAGTAAAAGACCCCATGGGGCATGATACGGGTGACAGCGGCTTTATGGCAACCCCGACTGATGCGGCGATATTGGCACATCTGTTTTTAAACAAAGGAAAGCTGCCAAACAGCGACAGGCAGATTATTTCAAAAGAATATGCGGAAAATGCCGTTTCTAAAATTACGGATACGAGTATTATGGCAAACTGCCCCTGCGAAACCTACGGCTATGGCTTGGGAATTTGGAAAACCAAGCATAACGGCTTTATGGCATACGGAATAGGCGGTCAGCTTGCCGCCGCATACCCTGATAAAAACATTGTTTTTGTTACAACAGCGGATATATTTGGCATACCCGGCGGCACGGATATTATTTTTGACCTGTTTTATCATTATATATATGATACGGCTTCAGCTTTGCCGCTGCCCCCAAGCCCTGACGCAAATAACGAGCTTTCAGGCATTACCCAAGGTCTTTCTCTGCCCGTACTTTCAAAAACAGAGCCGCCAAAGGAGCTTGTTAATAAAACATTTATGCTCCCGCCCAACAAATATAATATAAATAACGTAAAAATAGTAAAAAGCAATACCTATAAATTAACCTTTATATGGAATAAAGGCAATTTTGAACTGCCCTTTGATTTCGGAAAGAATGCGCCGTCATTCTTTCCTTATTATAACTGCAAGTGCTTAACCTCCGCCTCAGCTCCGAGTACTTCGTCAATAATAATAAAAACGCTTATAACAGACGAAGAAATCGGCTCAATTACATTTTTTATTGAATTTAAAAATAATACGGGAGCATTTGTAATTCGCAAAACACTCCCATCGGGCTTTGAAGAATTTGAACTAAACACTATGCTTACGTTGTAGCATTTTACACCTGATATGCAACATTCAAAAGCATCCGGACTTTGGGATTGGCTTTATTTCTGTCAGTCCTCTTCTCCGAAACATTTTAAAAATGAGGAAACAGGGCGTTCCGTTATGGAAATAAGCTCATATTTAAACAAATATTTTTTGGCCTTTGTTTTGCCCTCACAAAGCGCCGTTGCCAAAAGGTTTGGGGCATTTTCCGAAACAACCTCGCAAAGCAAGGTTGAAAATGTGCTTTTATTAGGCTTTGCGGCTGCACTTTGGTAGGTGGAAAATGGCGAAGGGGTATCTCCCACGCAAAATGAATGGCTTGGGGGAACTTCTGCCCTTGGGTAAAAGCTTTTAAAGGTATGGTAAAAAAACTCGTTTAAAAACACACAGTCCCTTTCGCAAAGAAATCTTACCGCCTTTTTCCCGGAGGAATCGTTTAATACTTTAAACTCATAGTAAACTGCTGTCGGCTTTGAAACCGGCAAATCTTTAATAGAAATATCCGGTTGATATTTAAGAAATAAATCACACACACATTCATCAAACATTATAAGCCTGTTTCTCTTTTTATCAATTAAATTTTCGGTATAATTCTTAAAAACAAAACGGCTTAAAGGCGTCAGCCTGTAAGAACGAGGCAGCGGCATAAACAAAACGCCGGTTTCGTCATAATCCAAATAAGGTTTATTTGCCGCATAATAATACATATCGGCATATAAAAAAACCAAATCATCAAAACATGGAGATATAAGCTTTAAGTAATCGGACATAGGCACAAAAAACCATTGTGAAAGAGTTATATTATAAAACATACTTAAAACAGCCTCTTCATCTGCTTCCGTTATATTAAGATTTAAGAAGTTTACTCGGCGGTAGTTAAAAATTTTGCCGTGTACATTAATTGCGTTCAAAAACTTATTATAGCCAAATATGTTTAAAATACCATCCGTTAATTCCTCCACGGTTCTGCTGTTCATTATAACGGGATAAAGCAGCCTGTGGTTTGTTTTGCTCGGGTTTTCATAAAAAACATTGCAAAGCTTGTCGCAAAATATGCTTATTGCGGCATCTGTAATTTGCGCAAAGAGGTTTTCGGATGAAAAAAACTCCGAGGCATTGGGGGTTGTTTTATAAACAGGCACATAAATGTGCGGCATTGGCTCAATTAAATTTAATTTAAGAGCAATATTGTGCAAATATTCAAAATAATAGGGAGAATACTGGCTTAATTTGCTTTTTAGCTTATCCTTGTCTTTTATAATAATTTCGCCCAATTCGGTTTGGTAAGAGCCGTTTGAATAGCGCAAATAGGCTTTAAGGTCGCCAATAAAAGGGTGTGTATTTGCGGAAAGCTCCAAAAAATTTACCCTAAAACGGTTTGGAAAGCCTTTGCTTGGATAATAAATGTAAGGATATATAAAAGCGTCTTTATTATCATAATATTTTTCGGAAAGCTGCCATATAAATTCATCGGGAGTTACAAACATTTCCTCACCTACGCCGTTTTGAAGCCATATATTGTAAATAAGGCTGTTTATTTCCTCCAATTCATTTTTATATTTTCCTTTAAATTCATTATATACTTTTATTAAATAGCTGCTGTAGCTTTGCATTATTATATCCAAATAAAATTTATGTTTGTCTTGCATAATTATGCTCCTTAGTATTATTTGCTTTTATTTTAACAAATTTTTCGTATATATTCAAGACGGGGATTATTCTTTTCTGCAGCGGACTGTAATAGCCAAACAAACAGGCGGCGCTAAAAATCAAAAAACTCTCCTCAGCCCTTTGCGAAAGATATAAAGGCAAGGATATTCCTGTTTTTTTCGGGTTCCAAGCTGCGTCCTTGCAACAGCAAATTACGCTATCGTAAATTGAAAAACCGGCACAAATAGTATTGATTTTTAAAATTAAGTATACTGCCCGTATTATTTGTGTCGAAGAGTATAATAATTTTACGATGGCTTTTTGTGTACATTTTAGTTGCAAAATGTTATAATATGAATTGGAAATAAATGTAATTAATGTTTAGGAAAGGAAGATAAAAATGAAACTTATTGCCAATGAAAATGTTAATATTGAGGAAAGCGGAGCTGTTATTTATTATTACATTTATGAAAATGACGGCAAGTTTAGCGTTAAGGCCGAATATTTTGAAAACGGTAAAATTTCCGGCACGGCGGAAGCGGCAGATTTTAGCGGAAATTTGGGAGATGCTTTCAAGCTGTACGGTATGCTTATAAAACACAAAATAACTCCTATAGATTTGGAGTACGTTATTGAAGATATGAAGTAATTTGGCTTTTTATTACAGGGCGGATATTTTTGCGGGTATCCGTCCTTTTAATTGCTTCCTTAAATAAATCCTCCCGTACATTCAGCGGTTTAGCCTGCCGCAAGCCATACCGCCTTCCGGTACTTTCAGGCTCATAACTCTCTCTAAAGTAAAATTTGTGAGCCTTAAGAGGCGGCGGACTTCCTTACTTGGTTATAATAAATCGACGCAAAAATGAGTTCACCTTGGGAACAAAATTTGTTAAGTGTTTTTGTAAACTGATTGACATTTTATCAAAGAAGGTATATAAT
>CAYMAA010000047.1:0-12925 GCA_964388305.1 uncultured Lachnospiraceae bacterium
GCCAATAAAATGAACAAGATTTTTAATGAGGGCATTGAAAACGCAAAGGGTCACATAAATATAATTAAGAGAATAGAAGCAGGCAGCTTGGACAAAGAGCTTAAAGACGGATTTTTAAATCTTATTACAAAAAGAACGGAAAATGATGAATTTGTTAGGGATTTATTTACATCGGAAAAATATGACGATACGGACAGAGGCATTATTGCTAAAAAAATCGGCGATGTTACTGCTAACAGCGAGGCGGCATCGGATGATTTTTCAAAGGCTATGAAAAAGTTTAACAACAAGCTGAAAGCCTATGGTGATGAGGGAGAGTATGCCAAATATTTTTATAGCTTAGATGAGCTTAGTACCGAAAAGAAAAAAGAGGTTGAGGCATATAGAGATGAAATTGCCGAGGTTGTTAACGAAAACTGTCAAAAAATAGACGAAGGCGAAGAATGGAACGTTGACGTACTTATAAAAGCGGCAAATGAAATTAGAAATAAGCTAAAAACAACCCAAACCCCCGATGTTTGCATATTGGACAGAGAGGCTATGCTTAATGCCTGCGACTGCCTTGAATTAATGGCGAAGGACATTAAAAACGGCTTTAATGATGACGAGGTTTATGCTGAGTATACCGTGGAATTTTATTCCTCATTATTAACCTTTGATTTGTGTTGTATGAGTGTATTGGGTGACAAATATTATGAATCCGACGATGACAACAAGGAAATTACCGACGAATATTTTGAGGGCTTTGACGAGTCTGAAAATGTTTTGATATAAACAAAATTAAAGATTATTACGCATAAATTTTTCAGAACCGCCCTAAAATTGTTTGGGCGGTTTTTATATAAGCAATTATAATATTGCCATAACAAAAATGTAAAATACATACAAAAACCGCTTTACTTTTGGCATATTTTGATGTATAATATAATTAAGGAAAAAGTTGATATTCAATACGGATTGTATAAAATTTCATTTTTTGGCAAATAATAGAGATAATAAACAGCTTTTTATTTTAAGCTTTTATAACAACAAATATGAGGAGGGAGGAACTTAATGTTTAACGTAGGAGATAAAATTGTTTACCCTATGTATGGCGCAGGTGTAATTGAAGATATTGAAGAAAAGGAAATTGACGGAAAGGTTTGCAGTTATTACGCTATTCTGGTTCCTGTGGGAAACCTTAAAATAACGGTTTCCGTGGCAAAGGCGGAAACAATGGGGTTAAGGTATATTTCGTCCTCCCAAGAGGTGATGGATATTATTAATAACGCAGAGCCTATAGAGATGGCTAAAAACTGGAATGACCGATATAAGGACAATATGGCAAGGATTAAAACAGGCGATCTTGTAAAGGTTGTGGAGGTTTTTAAAACTCTTATTTACAGAGAGAGGGAAAAGAGCCTTTCCAGTGCGGAAAAGAAAATGCTCAGCAACACAAAGCAGATTATTTTAAGTGAAATCATACTTTCTCAGGATGTAGATAAGGAAACGGCTGAAAAAATTTTATTCAGTACCACAATTAACAAGGATATTGCATAAAACCTATTGAAAGGAACATTTTAAAATGATTAATCAGGTTTATAAGGTAATGCTTTCAGGCAAATCGGTAATAAGAGAGCTTAGCGAATACGCAACGGCAAGGGGCAAGGAGATTGGGTATGAAAATGTGTTTGACTACAGCCTTGGCAACCCCAGCGTGCCTGTCGCAAAGGAGTTTACGGAAAACTTAATTAAAATGCTTAAAGAGGAAAATCCCGTAACAATGCATGGTTACAGTCCATCCCTGGGTATACCCCATGTTAGGCAGGCTGTGGCGGATAGCCTTAACAAAAGGTTTGGAATGAACTACAAAGCAGACCACATTTTTATGACGTCGGGCGCAGCAGGGGCCATTGCTCATGCTTTAAGGGTTGTTACTCACCCGGGCAACGAGGTTATTACATTTGCTCCTTATTTTTCTGAATATAACGAGTATGTAAACAGAACCGGCGCCGTGCTGAAGGTTGTGCCTGCCAATACGGAAACCTTTCAAATAAACTTTGACGCTTTTGAGGATATGTTAAATACAAATACCGCCGCTGTACTTATAAACACGCCTAACAACCCGTCCGGCATAGCATATTCCGAAGAAACACTCGCAAGGCTTGCGGACATATTAAGAGCAAAACAAACTGAATACGGACACGATATTTTTATTGTAAGCGACGAACCCTACAGAGAAATTATATTTGACGGTAAAAAGTCACCCTACCCAAGCAGGTTTTACGACAACACTCTTAGCTGCTACTCTTTTTCAAAAAGTTTAAGTCTGCCGGGAGAGAGAATAGGTTATGTTGCGGTTAATCCCAAATGCACCGACAGTGAGCTTGTGGCTACAATGTGCGGTCAGATAAGCAGAGGTATCGGTCATAACTGCCCTGCCTCCTGTATTCAGCTTGCTGTTGCTACGGTTTTGGATAAAACAAGCGACCTTTCCGTTTACGAAACAAATATGAACCTTATTTATGATAAGCTTATTGAACTGGGTTTTGAGGTTGTTCGCCCCGGAGGTACTTTTTACATATTCCCCAAGGCATTGGAAGATGACGCAGTTGCTTTTTGCAGCAAAGCTAAAAAGTATGACCTTATTTTTGTGCCAAGCAACGGCTTTGGCGTAAAGGGTTATTTCAGAATGGCTTATTGTGTGGATACGGAAAAGGTTAAAAGAAGTCTGCCCGTGATTGAAAAATTTGTACATAACGAGTACGGAATGAAATTTTAATAATATAATGGAGCTTAACAGGTTTAACAAGCAATGGAGCCTTTCTCATAAATTTTATGAGGAAGGCTGTTTTTTATATGTGTTTAATGCACATTCAGCTTAGTAAGGCAGTATTATATAACAGATATTTGGAAATAATATTGATTAGTATTTACTTGGAGAATAAAAAAGAGCGTTTCCGCATAAAAGTAAATAAAAAGTAAATTAAATGTAACAAATCTGTAACAATTATCTGTTATACTATATTTGTGCAGATATGAGCAAGCATACCATCTTTGTAGAGAGGAGCGAAGGACCGATGACAATTAAAAAAATTAAATACGTGTTTTTAATTTCATTGTGCTTTATTGCCTTGCAGGCTATAAACGTGTTCGCATCACAGACTCCTAACCAGGCGGCAGGCTTTTCAATTTCAGAGGGATTTGATACAAGCAAAAGCTATGAGGCTACTTTTGATTCCTCCAGAGTTATTTCGGGAACAGCGCCAAAAGGAGCAACGGTTAATATAAGCATATATGACCCCGATGTGGTTGTAAACGGCAGCTACAGCAAAATTGCAGGCTATAGCCTTATTGTTGGGCAAAGCGGCATCTTTAGGCAAACAATTAACCTAAAGCTTGGCAAAAATTATATTATTGTTGCTACAAGCTCTAATGGCGAAAGCTTATCATACTCCACTACAATAAATAGAAAAGAAAGCCAAATTCAGTCTAATTTGGACGGGATTATAGTATTGCCGGGGCAAAAATACGCTTTTAATTATTAAGATGGTGATATTCGGAAAGGTGACGGGCAATGACTGATTATTTAAAAAATATATTTATTGCATTTTTAGTCATACTTGCCGTTTATCAAACCAATAAATTATGGTTTGAAGATTTTTCAAGCCATAATTTTTTTGAAGATGTTTTGAGCTTTGGCAAAATTCAGGGGTCTGCCGAAAGTATTGAACACGAAACGGAATATATTGGAATTAACAACGGAAACAATAAATATATACTTACCTATGAGCTGAACAGCGTTAAGCAGATTAAGGTAACTTTAAACAAGGCGGTAAAGGCGGCTGTTGATAAAAACAGCAGGCAGATTTTCGGACTTGAAAAGCTTAACGAAATTATGGGCGGCAGAAACATAATTATTAAATATGCTTTTAAGGCTGATGAAAGGTTTTTTTCTCAGGTTTACGGGGAAAATATTATATCCGGAGAGTATGACTCCATAATTGTAGGCGAAGATGATGAGGGAATTACCGTAACCTTTTTAAACTCTCAGGAGCTTGAGGGCATAACCTATTTGCTTAAAAACTATGCAGGCGCAAAGGATATTGCTAAAATTATAGACTCTGTAAAAAGCAGCAACAATGTGCTTTATTATGTTTCCTCGCTTCAAAACGGATATGATGTTTTTGCGGGAAACGAGCTTATTCCCACATGGTCGGGAGAGGCATATTACTATAACATAACAAAGCAAAATCCCGTTGAGGACAAGGGAGAGCTTGTGTCCGCAAGGCTGGACAGCTATGTTAGCAGATATTTTGACAACCCCGTTCTTAAATGGAGCAGTATGGAGGGGGAAACCTACATTTTCAGTGACGAAAATACGGTTGTTAAGTATTACCCCACAGGTGTTTTGGAGTATAACGGCTATTATGGCGAAAGTAAAGAAAAAACAGGGGACACGGGCAGCTTTTTGGCTGCGGCGGAAAGCTTTTTAAACAGCGACTCCAACCTTAAAAACGAGTATTATTTAAAAGGCTGCAGCAATGATGTAAAAGGAATGACATTTTATTTTGACTATAAAATAAACAACTATAAGCTGGAGCTTTCCGACACGGTTAAAAAGAACACAGGGTTAAAAAGCTTTATTGAGGTTACTGTAGACGGAGGACGGGTTGTAGGTTACAAAAGGTATGCCATGGATTACGCCACCACGGTTAAAGACCCTGTTTATACGGGAAAAACTTTTTTGGAGGTTATAGACAGAGGTCTTAACAAGCTGAAAGGAGAACAAATCAACTCTTTCGGTCTTTCTTATATGGAAACAGGCAGTGAGAGCATTTATTTATATTACATTGCGGAAATAGACGGCAGTTATTATTTTGAAAAGGCTTTTTAGGCTTGACAGTTGGTTTTACAATGATATAATTATAATATAACAAGGCGGTTGGAGATAATTCCTGCCGCTTTTATAATGATATTTTTGTAAATCTGTTTAAGGAGGGATAAGCATGGACGTTATTACCAAACTGACCATTGCGGCAAGAAACAATGCGGAAATAAAAGAAAAAATGTTAAAAACAAGAGAGGCGGAGGACCCCGCCGCAGAATTTTGCAAAACCGCAACAGAGCTTGGCTTTCCCCTGAGCTTGGGGGACTTGCTCTCTTTGGAGGACAGCACAAGGGGCAATTTGCTTAAAAGCTGCAACGGAGGAGCAGACGGGCCGATGGACGGCTGGGGAGATGTATATGAGGAGTTTTTCGCTGCTATAAAGTATTAAGTAAACACAGGTCAATTAATTTTTTTTAAGCCTTTTGGGTAAAGCATAAGCCGCATCCTCAACGGTTATTGTATTTGTAACAAGCAGAAGTATGAAGAAGGCGGCGGCAAGCACAGCGGCGCTTAAAAGGGTTGAAATGCTTTGGGGCAGGCGCCCTGCCGCAAGGCTGTTAAATTTTACTGTAATCGCAGCGGCGGCGGAAGCTGAAAAAAGAGGCTTTAATATATATGTAATTGCATTTGGGTAAAAGCCTGTTTTTTTACTTATTTTTATAAGGTTAAGGCAGCAGGAAACCGCCGTTGAAATCAGTATGCCCGTTATATAGCCGTTTATACCGTACCTTGGTATGCCAAACCACACAAACAAAAGACATATACCCGAGCCTGCCAGATTATTTATAAATATGGACATTTGCTGTCCCAAACCGTTAAGTATGCCGCCTAAAAGCACGTTTATATACATAAACGGGCATATAAAGCCAAGCATAAACAGATATGGAGCTATGGCTTTTGTGCCGTAAATAATTTGAGATATTTCTGCCGGAAGAGCTATAAAAAGAGCGGCTGTGCCAAAGCCTGTTACAACGGAAAGAAGCATTGATTTTTTAATTGTGTACAGCGCTGCTTTATGCCTTTTTAGGGCAGATGCGGCTGAAAGGGCAGGCACTATGCTTGTGGAAACAGCCGTAAGAAATGATGACGGAAACATAAGCAAAGGTATTGCCATGCCCGTAAGTCTGCCGTATTCCGCTATTGCTGTATTATAAGAAATACCGTAAAGAGTTAATCGTACGGGAATTAGTATGTTTTCCATGGCGCTTAACAGGGAAGAGGTCATTCGGTTAAGTGTAAGAGGTACTGCCATTGCAAGGAGTATGCCGTATGTAGGGTACAGCGGCTTTGAGGAATGTTTTGGAAGGTACTGCTTTTGAGAAAAAAGATTTAAGCAGACATATATGCAGGAGGTTATTTCTCCTATACATATACCTGTTACGGCGGCGGCGCAGGCATAGGGTATGCCTTTTGGTATAAGATAAGACGCAACGGCAAATATAACCAGCATTCTTGTAATTTGCTCCAAAACCTGACTTGCCGCAGGCGGCATGGCATTTTGCAAGCCAAAAAAATAACCTCTTACGCAGGAGCCTATAGCCATAAAAGGAAAGCAAAAGGCTATGAGATGAAGAGAAAGGGCGGTACGGTAATCATTTAAAAGCTCTGCGGCTATAAAATCCGCCTTAAAATAAACCGTAACGGACAGAATTATACTAAGGGGAACGGACAGGGAAACAGCGCATTTTAAAATGCCTGCGGGAGAACGCCCCGATGCCGCCTCGGAGGAGGTTAGGCGGCTTATTGCAGTGGAAAACCCCGATGAGGTTATACTCCAAATAAGCATATAAACAGGGAGTATCAGCTGATAAAGACCAAGACCCTGCGCGCCTATAGTATCTGCCATATAAACACGGTAAAAAAATCCCAGCAGTCGGGTTATAATATTGGCGGCGGTAAGTATAAATGCGGATTTTATAACAGAGGCGGTTTTCATAGGCTCACCTACAGGTAATGGTATTTTATTTTATGTTTAAAGCCTGTTATAAATGCAAAAAAATAAACCGAAAGCAATTCATAATATGATTGTTTTCGGTTTATTATATGTTTTCTTAAAAATTATTGAGTTGTTTTTTGTTTTTCTTTTCTTTTATTAATTACGCAAATTACGGCAAAAACAGCTATGCTCACAATACTTACCGCAAGACCCGGATAAAATCCCCTTGGGGTATATTTAAACCGCAGCGTGTGGGCGCCTTTGGAAAGGTTTACACCTATAAGACCGTTTCCGCCTATTGCAATGTAATCTGCCTTATTGCCGTCCACGGTCAGCTTCCAGCCTGTATCGTAAGGAATTGAAGTAAACAAAATTCCGTCCTCGTCTGCGTTTACCGTACCCTCAATAATTGTATCGTTTTCCGGTACGGGTACTGTCATTGGGTTTTTGTTAAGCTCATCAAAGGCTTCCTTGAATACTTCATCGTTATATGACGCTACATATATTTTTATATCGCCTGTTGTTCGGTAGGTTTTTTCAAACTCGCCCTTGTTTGTAAGCTTAAAGGATATATTAAGGGTATCCCCCGTGTTTACATTGCCCACATCAAACAGTGAACGCCCCGTGGAAAGCTCTCTTGTTTGTGTGCCTCCGCCGTTTATGCTGTAGCTTACCTTTTTGGTATTTCCGGCATCCACATAAAAGTAAATATATTGAGGAGAGTCGAATTTTACGGAAGCATTTACTGTTGGCTCAAGGCTTAAATCCGCAGCGTCCGTAAGCTTATATTTAAGGTCGATACTTTCGCTGTCGCCTATTTTATACGGCTGTTTGCTGTCCTCAATTTCAACATAATCGTCTATTTCGGTATCAAGAGCCTTTGTAATCTCCAAATAGTCATAAGTGAATGTATCTAAGCTTATGTTTGTAAACATATCCTCATCAATATCTGTTGCCTTATGGATAAAATCGTTTTGAACATCGAAAGGCTGAGTATTTTCGGGAGCGTTTTCACCCATCCAGTCTTTCATATCGGATTTAGTCATAAATCCCAAGGGCAGGTGATAATCATTTTCATAAAGAGCGACATTGGACTCAGGCTCTTCTCCCTCAAAGGTTTGTATATATTTGTACCTGTCGGGCATTTTGGTTACGTCCCCGTCTTTAAACATTACATACTTAATATCAAAAACAGCATCAATAAGAGGGGTTGGGTCATAATAACGCTGAGAGTTTGATGTGGCGGCAATACCCATTGCCTTAACTATTGCCGTAGTATCTCCCGGCGCCATAGACGAAAACTGCGAAAAACCGGGGTAGTGATAAAGACCGCCCTCATTAATTGCAGTAAATCTGTGGAACTCGGAACGGTAGAACTCGTCTGAATTTTCTTTTTGATACGCAACCGCTTTATTTGCCGCATCCGTAAATTTAATGTACTTGCTTCTTTCAGTGGTTCTGTCCAACCCTGTAATTGCTCCGAAAAGCATTTCACAAAACACAAATGTTAAAAATACAAAATACAGCTTATACATAAAGGGTGAAACGGCAGCGCTTTTATCTTCGTTATCTTCGGATTTATAAAGTCCTATAAGGTACATTATGCCGAAAACTATAATGCCCAGTATAACAATTACAATAAAGTAATTTATAAGCGTTGCGGAGCTTTTAATACCCAATGCTCCCGGTGTTTTTTTATACATTATAAAAATTATGCCGAATGACAAAACAACGGAAACAACCAGCCCCAAAAGACAGTTTGCAAGGCTGAAGTTAAAGCCTGCGGATTTTGATTTTTTAGCTTTTGCGGGGGTTTTATATGTTTTATAATAATAAAGCAGTATTAAATAAATTGCCATTGCGCAAATATTTATTAATATATCTGCGTTTGTAAGAGTGCGTTCAATTTTGTCGATTGCATTTACAAATATAAATTCCGTTATACACATCCACGCAACATAAATTCCGCAAATTATGAACAGGTAGTTGAATTTCAGCTTTTTATCCTCTCTAAAGCGTAAAAATGCCTTATAAGCCATTGTTAAAAGCACAAAGCTGTATATAAACGTAAAGCGGTGAGGTAGGTTTGAGGGGAAGTGCATACCGTGAATGGCGAAGTCCATAGGCTTTATGCAGCAGCAAAGGAGCATAAACACAAGAAGCGCCGAGAAAAGAGTCTTTTCCCTTGCTTTTGTGCGTTTATCCATATAATAATAGGGCAGCAGCATAACCGTTAAAAGACCCGTATATATGTTTGGGAGATCCTCGTTACGCCCTAAAACTACGGGACGCGCGCCTATAAAGTGGTTTGTTAATAACTGCCATATATTTTGGTAAACCGCAAAGCCGGGGAACGTGCTTTCGCTGGTGGCGGTTTCCGAAAGAGCTATGGCTGTTGGCAGCATAAGAACCATTGCCATACCACCTGCCAGTACGGACATTATGGCAAAAATAATTGTTCTGTTTTTAATTGTTTTAAAGTTATGCTTAAATGTATAGTTGGAAAAAAGCACTACAATGTAATAAAGCGCCGCAAATATACATACCATAAACGCAATGTAAAAGTTTACAAAAATTACAAGGGCAAGGGATATGGCATAAGTCATAAATTTGCCCTCTTTTACAAGAGCTTCTATGCCGAGAGCTATTATCGGGAACAGCGCAACCGCATCCAGCCACATAACATTCCAGTAAAAGCCTGTCATATAGGACATAAAGGCATACATAAGGGCGAAGAAAACTATGGAAAGGTCATTTTTGCCATAGCTTTTTTTAATGTAAAGAGCGGCAAAGGCTGCGGCAAAGGCTATTTTAATTAAAATAAAAAGCGCCATTGCCTCAGGCATATATTCCTGTTTAAAAAGCAGCATTAAAAGACTTATAGGACTTGCTGTGTAGTAAGCCGCCTGTGCAACAAAGTTTTTGCCAAGGCTGCCCTGCCAGCTGTAAAAAAGGCTTTGTCCGTTTAATATACGGGAGCGAAACTCCTCGTGAAAAGGCCCGTACTGATGATAAAGGTCTACCTTGAGTATTGTTTGTATGCCGTAAGGAAAAATTTGCCTGACCATATAAACAATATTCATAAGGAGCGCCGCTAAAAGAAATGACAAAAGTACAAAGCGGTTTTCGTACAGCCATTTAATAATAAAATTATTTTTAGACGTTTTTTCCATTTTTCTTCTCCTTTTTAAATATAAACAGCTTGCTTAAAGCATAATTTAAAACAAAAACAATTATTTGACCAATATATTTAGCAATCATTTTGTCCATTGCCAACGCTTCCAATGCTACTAACAGCCAAGCGTTTTCAACAATAAGAGAAAATATCCTTGCGGAATAAAATGCGGCGGCTTCTTTAATTAAAAAATCTTTGTTCAAATTGTAGGATTTGAATACAAATAATTTATTTGTAATATAGGCGAAGGTTGCGGCAAATATCCACGAAATTACGTTGGCAACAATAACAGCGAAAGCAGATATTTTACCGTCTACCGACAAAGCATTGGAGCAAAGCCAATATACAACTATACTTACAACTGTGGTAAGAACTCCGAAAAACACATATTTAAAAGCCTCGGTTTTTGCGATTTTTAAACAAAATTTGTAAAGCCTTGACGCTGTTTTATTAAAGCTCTTTTCTTTGGGAATGTTTTCCTTTTTGTTTTTGCCCTTAAACATTTTTGAAGTCCTCCTTTGGGTTATTTATGCTGGAGGAGCCGACAATATAAACGGGACGGTTTTTAACTTCCATATAGATTTTTGCAAGGTACTCGCCCAAAATGCCGCAGCTTAATATAATTATTCCGCCAATAAAAAGTATAAGAGTAACTATTGTGGCATATCCCGAGCCTGCGCTGCCGCAGATAAGTGTTTTAAGCACAACGCAAACCAAATATACAAAGGCTGAAAGGGAAACAACAATGCCCATTAGAGAAACAAGCCTGAGAGGCGCTGTGGAAAATGCCGTGATGCCGTCTATTGCGTAAAAAAACAGTTTCCAAAAGCTCCATTTTGTTTCGCCTGCGGCTCTTTCCACATCGTTAAAGGCAATCCACTTTGTATTAAAGCCTACCCAGCTGAATATACCCTTTGAAAAACGCTGCACCTCGCTCATGGCAACCACCGCATTTATCATTTTGCGGTTCATCATTCTAAAATCCCCTGCGCCGTTGGGCATATCCACATCGGATATTTTGTTTACAAGCTTGTAAAACCTGTTTGTAAGCGCCACTCTCAAATAAGGATCGCCATCTCTTGTGGCACGGTGAGTTGCAACACAGTCATAGCCTTCTTCAATTCCCTTAATCATTTGGGGTATTAAGGCAGGCGGATGCTGCAAATCCGCATCCATAAGCACTGCCATATCTCCCGTGGAGTTTTTTAAGCCTGCATACATGGCAGACTCCTTGCCAAAATTTCTTGAAAATGAAATATAATCCGCATTGGAGTTTTGTGAGATTATTTGCAGTTTTTGGAGTGTATCGTCCTTTGAGCCGTCATCTATAAAAATATAGTGAAAGGCGTAGTTATTTATTGAGCTTGTAACCTTTGAGCATTCCGTATAAAAAAGGTTTATAACCTCACTTTCGTTATAACATGGAACGATTATATCAATAGTTTTCATAAAACGATCCTTTCTTTCGATAATCATACACCTTATATTGTACAATCAAATAAAAGATTTTTCAAGGATAAGTTTAAATTTTTCATGTCAGGCAAGTTATAAAATAAAATGACAGAGATGGTTAGCTTTCCGCTATAATGAAAATCGAACAAAACGAAAAACTACATTTCCCGCATAACTCTTACCGGCAAAATTGATTTGAGTAATTTTAAAGACAAAGGTTTTGCGCCAAAGCCTTTATTATTATTCAATAATTTCAACCTTACTGTTTTTGCCGGTTGCCGTAAAACTGTTTTCCAAAGGCTTTGTTATGAGTATTCGGTCGTCCACGGTTATTAAAATCATATCAAATTCATCCTTGCGCCGCCGCCAAAACTCAGCTCCCTGTTCTTCTCCCATTATAAATACAGCCGTGGAGTAAGCGTCTGCCATTTCTCCCAAGGCGCTGATTATTGTAACGGATTTTAAGCCGCTTTGAGCAGACATTCCCGTTCGGGGGTCTATAATGTGATGATACCTTTTGCCGTCCTTTTCAAAATACCGCTGATAGCTGCCGGAGGTTACCACTGCCTTGTCTGTTACCTTCACTATGCCAACCGAGCCGCCGCCCTCATCGGGGTTTGCAACAGCCACCTTCCAAGGAGAGCCGTCAGCCTTTGCCCCCAGCGTCTGCACATTTCCCCCAAGAGATATAATTCCCCTTTCAACACCATTTTCCTTAAAAATTTCAATTACTCTGTCCCCCGTATAGCCTTTGGCAACTGCCCCCAGCTCAATTTCCTCATATTCATCGCAAATTTCCACACCAAAATCATCACTGTTAAAATTAATGTTTTTTAAACCGGTATGCTTCAAAAGCTCCTCCAGCCTTTCCTTTTGGGGTATTTTGTACTCTCCGCTGTTAAACCCCCACTCCTTTATTATGGGATAAAGCCCTATGTTTAAAAGACCTCCCGTTTCTTCCCCAAAAGCCACGCTGTCCTTAATAAGCCTGTAAATATCCTCCTCGCCTTTAATCTCCTTTTTATTGTTTAGCTTAAATATGGCGCTTTCCCGGTCATTTGCGTCCAGTATGCCGTCAAGCCTGTTTATTTCTTCAATAGCCGCCAAAACTCCATCTTCCCCGTTTTTTCCGTAAGCCGTAAGCTCCATAACCGTGTCCATCGAAAATATGGTTTGACTGTACTCTCTGTTGTTTTCACAGCCGCTTAAAGCCGCCGCACACATAATTAAAAAAATAACCGGCCTTTTCATAAACGCTCTCCCAAATAATTAATTTCTGTTTCCTTACGGTTAATTATAATAATTATTAAGCGCGGTGTCAATAAGCCATCTGCATAACCGCAACACGCAAAACAAAATTAAGGGCAGTTAAGCCAAATTCGCTTAACCGCCCATCAAATATTTGTGATGATAATTTCAGGCGCAGTATTACCTGATAAATTATTTAATTTTTACAGCTTACAACAGCGCTGTTTGTAAAGCAGCTTCTTAC
>CAYMAA010000048.1:0-12886 GCA_964388305.1 uncultured Lachnospiraceae bacterium
CGTAATGCCCGCAGGGCAGGTTTTGCTTTGGCAAAACTTATGAGCCTTAAGAGGCGGTGGACTTCCTTACTTGGTTAAAAAAGCGCTCCTTGGGATCACTCTCAAAAAGCGCTTGTATTATTATATCCTCGCCTTAAATTCGTTACGCTTCATAACAACACGTTATTCTTCAAAATTTTGCTGTCAAACATCGGCTTTAACCACCTAAAACCGCATATTTATGCAGTTTTATTTATCAAGCGGCTTCATCGTCGGGAAGAGAAGAACATCTCTTATGGTTGCTGCGTTTGTAAAGAGCATTACAAGGCGGTCGATGCCCATGCCCATGCCGCCTGTTGGCGGCATACCGTATTCAAGGGCGTTGAGGAAGTCCTCGTCTATCATATTTGCCTCTTCATCGCCCAAATCACGCAGTTCTTCCTGACGCATAAAACGCCGGCGCTGATCTATCGGGTCATTAAGCTCGGAATATGCGTTGGCAAACTCTCTGCCTACTATAAACAGCTCAAATCTTTCAACATAGCCTTCTTTATCGTACTTCTTTTTAGTAAGAGGAGATATTTCAATGGGGTGATCCATAAGAAAAGTTGGCTGAACAAGGTTTTCTTCAACATACTTCTCAAAGAATAGATTTAAAATATCGCCCTTGAGATGATGATTTTCATATTCAATATGGCGTTCATCGGCAGCCTTTCTTGCCTCTTCAACGGTGTTGATGGTATCAAAATCCACTCCCGAATATTTTTTAACAGCGTCTACCATTGTAATTTTTTCAAAAGGCTTTTCAAAATCCAACTCTGTACCCAGATAGTTGATTTTATAAGTACCCGCAACCCTTTTGCAGCACTCTTTAATTATTCCCTCTGTAATATCCATCATACCGTAATAGTCCGTATATGCCTGATAAAGCTCCATAAGGGTAAATTCCGGGTTATGCTTTTTATCCATACCCTCATTTCTGAAAACTCGGCCAATTTCGTAAACTCTTTCAAGTCCGCCTACAATAAGTCTTTTAAGAGGCAGCTCAAGAGCAATTCTTAAGTACATATCTATATTGAGGGCATTGTGATGGGTTACAAACGGTCTTGCGGTAGCGCCGCCGGGGATCGTTTGCAAAACAGGTGTTTCCACCTCTAAAAAGTCCAAATTGTCAAGATAATCCCTTACTGTGGAAATCACCTTTGAACGGGTAATAAAATTCTTTTTTACCTCGGGGTTTACAATAAGGTCAACATATCTCTGCCTGTATCTTAAGTCCATATCTGCAAGACCGTGGTACTTTTCAGGCAAAATTTGCAGACTTTTGGAAAGAAGAGTAATTTCCTGTGCATGTATGGAAACCTCTCCTGTTTTTGTTTTAAAAACAAAGCCCTTAACGGAAATTATATCCCCTATATCTATTAATTTTTTAAATATGCCGTTGTAAAACTCTGCTCCGCCCACATCATCTCTTGTAACATAGCACTGAATATGACCGTCCCTGTCCTGAATATCTATAAAGCTTGCCTTGCCCATAACACGCTTGCTCATAAGCCTGCCTGCAACGGCAACGGTTTTCCCCTCAAACTCTTCAAAGCCGTTCTTTATTTCTTCGCTGTGGTTTGTTACATCCGCCTTTACTATATGAAAGGGGTCTTTGCCCATTTCCTGAAGTGTTGTGAGCTTATCTCTTCTTATTTTAAGAAGCTCGTTAATCTCGGCTTCCGTTTTAACATTGTTTACATTATCTGCCATTTTTTACTGCTCCTTATAAAATTTCAATTACCTTAATTTTAGCAATTCCGTCCGGTGTTTCCACATCAACCTCATCTCCCGGCTTATGACCCAGCAAAGCTCTGCCGATGGGCGACTCGTTGGAGATTTTGCCGTTCATGGGGTTTGCCTCGGCAGAACCTACTATTGTATAAATTTCTTCCTCTTCAAATTCGGTATCGAAAATTTTAACCTTATTCCCTAAATTAATTACTCCCGATGTAAGATCGCTTTCGTCAATAATCTCGGCTTTTTTAAGCATATCCTCAATTTGCGTAATTCTTGTTTCTATTTCCGCCTGCTCTTCCTTTGCGGCGTCATATTCGGCATTTTCCGAAAGGTCGCCCTGCGCTCTTGCAACCTTAATTTTCACCGCAACCTCGGCTCTTCTTACAACTTTAAGATCTTCCAGCTCCTGCTCAAGCTTTTGCTTGCCCTCGTTAGTTAATATAATAGCTTTTGCCATATAAGCATCTCCTCTTCTAAATAAAAATCTTCTTCCATATCATCATAAAATTATAATAAAAATATACTGTATTGTCAAGTTTTTTCCAAAACAATATCACATCGTCTAAATTTTGTAACAAAGCCGTAATGTCAATTAAAGGCAAACAAAATGCTGTGATTTTCTTTACAAAAGCTTTATACTGAAAATGAAAACAACATATTCGTTTGAGGCCTCTTAAAACCGCATAACGGAAATAAATATTCCAAACAATATAAGAACGGCGCACATAAGCCTTTTAAATATATTTTTTTCATTAAAGAAAAATCTTCCGCCCAATATGGAAACAAAGCAGGCGGACTGTTTAATAAGCGTCATAACGGAAACACTGCTGCCCTCGTCGGCATTTGCGTAAAACAAGGCTCTGTCCCCAATCACAAGTGTAAGAGCAATAAGCAATATCCACTTGTTTTTATAAACCGCTTTAAAGCTTATTTTAGTTCTTGTAATAATTATATATGCACCGTAAAAAACAAGCATTAAAAACATAAACCAAAATTGAAGCTGACCGCTTTCCATGTGCCGCATAAGTACCTTGTCCATAACTCCGCTGCAGGCATTAAGCAGGCAGCTCAGTATTGCCAAAGCCGCCCATTTAGCTTGAGGCCTGCCTTTTTCGCCGCCCTTTGTGTAGTTTACAAAAAACAGACCCAACAGCACAATAAACAGTCCTATATATTGATTTACGCTTAAAACCTCGCCCAAAAAAGCCATGCTTATAATTGTGGAAAACACCACGCCGGAAAGATCCAAAACGCCGTAAAAGCTGACGGGAAGCATTTTTATTGCCTTAAAGCCGGCTATCCATGCCGAAAAAACAAAAAGTGTTTTAAGAGCTATTGCCCATATATACCTGCAGTTAAGCCTTAATGCGGCAGGTGCGCTTGGTATAACAAAAATAAAGGCAAGGAACGAAAAGAAGAACAGAACCTCCATAACCTCGCTTTTTTCCAAAGCCTTCTTTTTAAAAATATCTCTTAAACCCCTCAGTATGCCGTAAAGCGCTACTAACGGTACCCAAACTCCCATGGTTTACTTCCTTCTTGAATTTTTCTTTTTTGTTTTTCTTATCTTTTTAATTGTTATGGTGTCACCGCTTACATCTATTTTTGTACCCAGTCTGTCGCCTATTGCTTTAAGCATAAAAACAGGCAACACCAACTGTCTTTTAATTCTGCTTGGCTGAGTAACAAGCCTGTAAAGCCACTCCAAGCCGTGGTTCCTGTAAAACTCCGGCGCTCTTGCCACATTTCCGCTCATAACGTCAAAGCTGCCGCCAACACCTATAATAATAATGGAATGGAGCTTATCCTTGTGCTTGTCTATCCATTTTTCCTGCCGCGGAAAACCCAGCCCCACAAGCAAAACCTCGGGGTTAATTCTGTTAATTTCATCAATAACGCTTTGCTCTTCCTCGGAGTCGTCCTTAAAATACCCGTTATGACTGCCCGCAATATCCAGTCCTCTGTATTTGCGGCTCATTTTCTGCCTTGCCTTTTCGGCAACACCCTCTGCTCCGCCTAAAAAATATACCTTATTAACAGTAGGCTTCAGCTTAATAAATAAATTCTGCACAAAATCATAACCCGCAACTCTTTCTTTTATTTTGTTGCCGTAAAGTCCCGATGCCTTAACAATCCCTATTCCGTCGGGAATGAGTATATTCCCGTTTTGCAGCACCTTTAAAAAGTCCTTATCCTTTTGCGCCGCCATAACCATTTCGGGGTTGGGGGTATAAATAACCGTCTTTTTTCTTTCGTTAAGCGCTATCATGGTAATTCCCACCGCTTCCGTCATACTTATATTGTTAAACGGAACTCCCATTATATTACAAATTCCTGCCATAATTTCATCTCCCTCGGTTTTCCGGCTATGCCTTTTTAATAAGCTCTTTAAGCAGCTTGTCGTTCTTTTTTGCTTTAACAATAAGTCCGTCCGCCTTGTTTTTTAAAATTTCTCTGTATTTCTCATAATTTTCAAACACATCATTGGCAAGCCTTACAATGTCTACCCCCAAAAGACGTTCATTCCTAATGTCCCCCGCTTTTGGCATATCCAATACCTGTAAATAATATTCCACCTTCGGGTCGTAAACAATACCAATCATAGGCACGTTTTTAATTGCGCTGAATATAAGTGAATGAAGCCTCATACCTATAACAAGCCGCATTTCTCCCACTATACCCAAAATCTCTTTAGGTCTGTAGGCTCTCTTCAAAATATACGCCTGCTCCTCCATTTGAGCCATAACCTTTTGGGCGGCTGTCAAATCCGTTTTGTATTGCATAGGCACAAACAAAACCGTTTTCCCTCCCCTTATAAGGCTGTCGCAGGCTATCGCAATTTCCCTAATGTATTCTTCACCGTATTTTCCCTTTTTCCATTCCCTTATGGCAACACCCACAATAGGCTTGTCCAAGGGTATATCCTCCCGTTTTAAAATATAAACCGCTTCACTGTCCGGTACGCTTTTCAAATTAAAAACAGGGTCTGCCGTAACATAGGTAGGAGGCTTTGTAACCCCCATGCTTTTAATATCGTTAAGTGAAAGCTCCTCACGCAGAGTGATAATATCCACCCCATTCACTATTTTTCCTATAAGCCGCCTGTTAAAGCCTTTGTTTACGGGGCCTATTCCGTTGCCGTATACCATAACACGTTTTCTCAGCATTTTCGCAAGCTTAATAATGCTTAAATAATACAGCAGCGACCTTGTGCTGGAAACATCCTGCAAAAGAGTGCCTCCGCCGGAAATAACCACCTTGCTTCCGGCAACTGCCATAAATACCTTAAACACATTAAACCTTTGAACGGCATTTATTCCATATTCAGCTTCAGTAAACTCAGGATCAAACGAAAGCGCTGTTATTTCCACGTCCAAACCCATTTTTTCAATGCCCTCAATTATGGCAATAAGGGTGGCTTCATCGCCGCAGTTCCCGTATCCGTGGTATCCCGTAATAAGTACCTTTGTCATAGCGTTCACTCTTTTCCGAAGAAAATATTACTTTTCCTCTTTGTATGCCTTAACGGCTATTCTGTACCAAAATCCCATAAGCACCCCTGCAAATACCCAAAACTCGGTGCTTACAAGAGGAACCTCAAATATGTTTTCCACCAAATTATGCACAATAACTCCAAAAAGTCCTGACATAATCCCTATTTTCAAAAATTTATTTTGAGCGGAGCATTTTACTGCCCTGACGGAGTTTATAAACACCTGATACATAAGAAAAACAAATGCGCAAAGTCCCGCAACGCCTGTCTCTATCATTGTTTTTAAATAGTAGTTGTCAATATATACCGTTTCTATATATTCGTCTGCAATGAGATAAGTCATTTTGTGGTTTTCCGCAACAGCTCCTCCAAAATGCCCCAAGCCAACGCCAAACACCTTGCCGTGGCTCCATACCTTCAGTCCGTCAATCCATCTTATAAGCCTGCCCCCGTTCATGGAGGACTCTATATATTCGGGGCTCAGCATATAGCTTATTCGGTTGCCAACCTCAGGCGCTAAAAAGCAAACAAGCGCCCCAAGGCAAAGCACGGGTATAAGCAGCCTGTAATTGTAAAAAAGCACAAACACAACAACCGCCGCCAAAAAGCCGAGCCACGCCCCTCTGGAAAACGTAAACCCGAGAGCGGCAATTATGCAAAGTACTCCTGCAGCGTATAAGGCTTTTTTCCAAACAACATTTTCTTCCAAAAACAAGCCGACGCCTATAGGCGCAGTCATCGTCATAAGGCAGCCAAGCACATTGGGGCTTGTAAGTATGGAATATACTCTCGTTCTAACTCCTGCCTCGTTGTGGTCTACCCAGCTTGCGGGCATGGGAGCGGCAACAATGTATTGATAAATGCCATGCAGCGCCATAATACCTATTACTGTAAAAAGACAAACGCAAAGCCTTTTCGCAAGCTTGTCGCTGTCGCACAGCTTTAGCACAATGAAAAACCAAAATATATATTCACATACGGCTCTTAACCCCTCCAGGCCTATTTTTCTGTCAGGAGAAATAACAAACCAGCAAATACCCATAACAGCCAAAAATATAATTATCGGCAAATTAAGCATAGTCACGGCATAACCCCTGTTTTTGTGGTTAAACCAAAAATCGCAAAACAACAGCAGAGTAAGTCCGCAGAACAAAAGCTCGTCCCAGCTTCCGGCAAATGCGCCCAAATAATTTCTTACAATCATATCCGTAAAGGGATACGCTATTAAAATATACAAAAAAATGTCCTTATGCTCCACAGCCTTTTTTACAAGCCTTACGGTCAAGCTCCCCTCCGAAAAAGACGTTAAGCTGTCGCTTATTTTGCTTATTTTCTCAAGTATTAAATTAAAAATTCCAACAATCATACAACCGAAAACCGCAGGCTTTTTGTAAATATAACCCTTTAAAATGCCGTAAAAACAACTTTCCTTAAAAAGGCGGCTGCCCTTGTTTAAAAGCTTTTTCAGCATACTGTTGTTATAAGCTCCAAAAACGGCGGAAATCAGTCCTGTCAAAAAACTGCTATTAACAGTCATAAAATCACCTTGGCTTTTTTACTCGCTGCTTGCGGTTTCAGCGCTTTCTTGAAAAATCCGCATATCTCCAAACATACCTTTAACGTCTGCCTCCAAGTATGCCTCTGCCTCTTCAACAGGCACAAGCTTAATGCTTCTTACCTTTGTGTTGCCCTCAAACTGCTGAGTTTTAAGTATATAGGTATAATTCACCCTAACCTCCTGCTCTCCTGCTTTAAGAGTAACATCTCCCGGGTTTACCTTATCTCTTATAATAACGTGTAAATCTCTCCACAACGGGTGCTGAGTAAGAATGGTGTTTCCCGCCTCGTCCATACCAATGTAGGCCGATGGCTCGTCCTCAATATAAACAATTTCACCGTCAGTCTGCTTGCCGTTGGCAACAAGCCTGTCGCCTGCCGCCATTTCCGCCTTTAATGTATCAATAGCCTCAGGCACAACCTGATTTGCGTAAAGCTCCGCATATATATACTGTTTTTCGTCAAGAAGAGTGTTTCCTCCTGCGTTTGTTCTGGAGCTGTATATTCTGTAACCTACAGAGCCTATTATAATTACCACAATGGCAATAACAATAACGTCAATAATGTTAAATTTACCTTTTTTCATTTTCAATTACCTCTCCGTAAATTTTTTTATGCCTTAAAGCCATGGCGTAAAGCGAAAAATCACTGTTTATTTTTTCATAAAAGCTTTTCCCCAGTCTTTTCCTCAGCTCTTCATCCTTCAAAAGCCTTTCAATGCTTCCGCCAAGGCTAACATAGTCGTCTACAGGGGAAAGCAGACCTGTTTTTTCATTTTCAATCATTTCCACAACCCCTCCGGCCATGGTGCTGGCGGCGGCTTTTCCTCTTCTGCCTCCCTCAAGCAAAGCGTAAGGAAAGCTCTCGGAACGGCTGCTTAAAACATTTATATCTATGGCATTGTAAAAGCTGTCTATAACATCGTAGGGCAGCTGCCCCAAAAACTTAATTTCCCTGTCAAGTCCATGGCATTTAACATAATCCTTTAGAGCCTGCCTTTCATCGCCGTCCCCTGCAATTAAAAACATAACATTTTTATATGTTTTAAGAACCTCCTCTGCGGCCTTTATGAATATGTCCACACCCTTAACACGCTGAAACCTTGCGGCTATGCCCACAAGGAGCCTGCCCTCTGTGTTGTAAGGCGCATATTTCGCCAGAAAGTCGGCTTTTTCCATAACGGGTGGTATGTTTTCCATATCTATGCCGTTGTATATAACCTTCAGCCGCTCTTCCTTAAACCCTCTTTCAATCATCATTTTTCTAAATGCGTCCGTAACCGTCAGTATGCAGGAAAACCGCCTTAACGCAAGAGCGTTTATGGGTGTGTAAATAAGGTTTTTCTTAAAGCTGCCCGCAAAGTCCAGCTTATAGTCGCTATGCAGGGTTGTTATCATAGGCGCTTTGATTTTATGCCTGATAAAAACCGCTATATAATTTGCCCTCGCCCCGTGGCAATGAACAATATCTGCGCCGCTTTCGTTAATATATCTGCTTATTTTGCCGAAAACAGTAACATCATACCGCTTTTGCTGGGGTATGATTTTTACGGGAATACCAAGCTCACGGGCCTCCTCTGTAAAAACCCCCTCCATAATGCAGAGCAGCGAAACATCAATATTCAGTTTTAAAAGATTGGAAAGGAGTGATAAAACGTGAGTTTTTGCCCCTCCCGTATCTCCTCCGGAAATAAAATGAATTATTTTCATTTTCTGCTCCTTTTTAAAGCCTTTAACTGTCCAGAATTTCAGCAAGCTTTTTGGTCAACGCCCGTCTTTCATACTTTTCTATAATGCTCCTGTCCGGGTCAAAGCTCAGCTTGCCCTGCTCCCTGTCTTTATAGTATTTAGCAAGGTTTTTCTTTGCTCCCTCCACATCGGATGTTTCCGAAACAAGTCCGATTTTGCTTTTAACAACAAGCTCCTTGGCAACACCCTCGGGCAAAAGCGCCAAAACGGGTCTGCCCGTGTTCATATATTCAAACACCTTGCCCGTATAAAAGGCATTTGCGCCTCTTCCGCCCCCTTCTATAAGCAAAAGGCAGTCTGCCGAAAGCTGCTTTTTAATACACACATCGTGAGGCACATAGCCGACAATTTCCACAACACCGTTAAGTCCAAAGCCGTCAATTTGGCTTTGCAGCTTATCCTTATGATAATTGCCTATTAACTGAACGGTTATTTTGTTTCTGTCAATAATATTTTCTTCAATAAGCTCTTTCAGCGCTTTAAAAAACACATCGGGTTTTCTTCTTCCGTAAAGCGCCCCCGTATAAACAAGCGTCAGCTTGCTGTTTACAGGCGGTTTAAGATCCAACCCCTCAAAGTCCTCTTTGTCATACCCGTTGGGAATAACAAAAAAGTTCTTTCCGTCAAGTCCGTTGTTTTTAATAAAATTATCTCTCATAACGGGAGAGTTTGCAATAAGCCTGTCTGCGGAATTAACCACCTTATATTCAAGCCTTTTTTCAATCCTTGTTCTTATGGGGTTGTAGGGACTGTCCAAAATATAGGGGTTGTTTGTCCATTCGTCCCTAAAGTCCGCCACCCATTTTATGCTTGGCATTTTCTTTTTAATATAATATCCCAAAAGATGGTCGGAGTAAGGCGCGGAGGTGGTGTAAACAACATCAATGCCCTCCTGCCGTATTACCTCCAAAGCCTTTTTCCTGCTGAATTTGTACCAGTAATAAGCGGAGTCGGGTATTGTAAGCTTTCCAAGCGCTTTCCCCGGTATCCTTAGTATTCCTTTAAGCTCGGGAGCCTCCCATGCTTTTGTTCTCACAATTTTTACCCCGTCGGGAACGTCCTTTAAAAGAGTTTCGTCCTTAACGGGCGCATTCCCTGCTTCTCTTGTAAAAACAACAGGCTCCCGGCCAAAATATCTTAAATTTTTAACAAACTTAACACTGCGCTGAACACCGCTGCCGCCCATTGGCGGAAACTGGTTAGCTATTATAAGAACCTTTTTCATAATAATTATCTGCCGTTTCCCAATAATAAATATTTAAGTCCTGCCGCTTCAACCTTTGCCTTGTCAAAATAATTTCTTGTATCAAGCACAATATCCCCTGCCATAAGGCTTTTAAGCCTGTCAAAGTCTATGTCCTTAAACTCCTTGTGGTTTACTGCCAAAACAACCATACTGCTGTTCCTTGCGGCTTCATAAACATCGGCGGTGCCTCCAACCTTTTCTGCGGCGTGGCAGTCGCATACATTTACAACAACATTTTCCTTCTTTAAAAGACCCCAAAGCTTCATAATGGGTGATTCTCTCACATCGTCAATATCCGGCTTGTATGTAACGCCCAAAAGTGAAATTGTTTGCCCCTTAAAGCCGCCCAAAGCGTTTTTAATTTTTTCAAAAACATATTCGGGCATGGAATCGTTAATAATTCTTCCCTGATGTATAAGATGAGCGTTTTTGCTCTTTTCCACCAGAAACCACGGGTCAAGCGCTATACAGTGTCCGCCTACGCCCGGCCCGGGAAAATGCAAATTAACTCTCGGGTGCTTGTTGGAAAGGCTTATAACCTCCCACGCATTTACTCCCAACTCCTCGCTCATTTTGGCAAGCTCATTCGCAAGAGCAATGTTTACATCTCTGAACGTGTTTTCCATAAGCTTGCACATTTCTGCGGTAGTGGCAGTTGTTACGCAAATTTCCCCCTCGCATATAGTTTCGTAAAGCTCCTTAACAATCTGAGAGCTTTTTTCGTTAATACCGCCCACAATACGGCTGTTTGTTCTCAGCTCATAAAGCACCTGACCGGGCAAAATCCTTTCGGGAGAATGCGCCACATAAACCTCTTCGCCCATTTTAAGTCCGCTTTCCGAAAGGATCGGCAGCATAAGATCCTCAACAGTTCTGGGAGGTGATGTGGACTCCAGAATTACTGCGTTGCCTGCGCGCAGACAAGGCGCTACAGACCTTGTGGCAGCCTCAACAAATCTCATATCTGCGGTTTTATCCTCATTTATGGGGGTTGGCACCGCAATTATATAAAAATCGCTGTCCTCAGGGCATTTATCGCTGCCCTTTAAGCTGCCTTTTTCAACAACCTCCTTAACAAGCTCTCCAAGTCCCGGCTCTTCAATAATAATTTCTCCTCTGTTAAGAGCCTCCACCGCTTTTGTGTTTACATCAAAGCCTACAACATTGTGTCCCTTTGCCGCAAACATTGCTGCGGTAGGCAAACCCACATAGCCGATACCTATAACGCAAATGTTACTCATAAAAAATACTTCCTTTCATAATTTTGTAAATGTATATTCAAAGCTTTATTTTTTCTTTATTTTATTAAACAGCATGGCTGCCTCGTCCTTTACCTCTCCGCTTAATATAAGTCCTCCAAAGTAAATTACCATACCCGCCAATACCATTATGCAAAGCGTTGCTTTTCCCATAGGCAAAATTTGTTTAACAGCCATAAGCGCCGCCGCCATTAAAATGCCGCTGCCTGTTATCCTTGCATAGGTTTTTAAGGGCAATTTAAATTTAAGCAGCTTTCTTGTGCCGTATCTTGCCAGTATAAAATATACCAAAAATCCCGCAAGGGTACTCCAGCCTGCCGCCGCAAAGCCGAAAAACGGCACAAACACAAGGTTTAAGGCAACATTTACAACTCCCCCTACAAGACTTCTGTAAAAAATCTGCTTCGTCATGGAGTTAAGCTCCCAACCCTTAATGCTGTATTCCGTAATCGCCAAAAAAAGCATACCCAGGGCAACAGGCCCCATAATAATGTTTCCGCTGTGGTAGGCAGGCGCAAACAAAACACCGCTTATAACGTCCTGCAATGCAAAAACACCGCAAACGGCAGGCACACCCAGCAGCAAATACATTCTTACGGCGTCGTTTACAAGCTTTCCCGCCTGTTTTTTCTTCCCCTCGGCCCAGTTTCTCAAAATGGTGGGGTAGCTCCCCCTCATAACCGCCGCCGAAAGCATTGTAAAAGCTGAGGATATTATGGAATAGTTCGCCTGATAAATACCCGAGTCATATTCCGACCTGAGTATTGTAATTATATATATATCGGACTTGTTTAAAACCTGAGTTGTAATAAGGTTTCCCATAAGAGGAAATCCGTAGGCAAACAAATCCATAAATATTTCCTTATCAAAGCAGGAAACATCTATATACTTAAACATATTCAGCTTGCTTATGCCAAACACTGCCGTAAACAAATCCAGCAGGCAGTAGCTGATAAATATAAACTCAACCCTGCTGCCCCAGATTTTTGTTAATATAACAAGCAAAATCAGCTTGCCGCATATATTTACAACGGATAAAAACAAATTGGTTTTTGCCCGTCTTACCGCCGCAAGCATGGCAATAATAAGCTGCGCTGCGCTGTAGGAAACAAACATACAGCTTGCCGCCCCCAGTACCGTTATAGGGTAGCTTTCAATAAATCTTCCGCCAAAGCTTTTCAGTCCCAAAAGCAAAACAACAGCTGCGAAAATAATTGCGAGGTTTACTCTCAGCCAGCTTAAAAACGCCGTGGAGTAAAATTCTTTAAGCCTGTTTTGAATTTCATATTTGTTTATGTACCTCATAACAGACTGCACCAGCCATTGGCAGGCAAACATAGCTATTGTGGTTACCGCAATGTTTATAACGGAATACATTCCCATTTTGTCGGGAGAGTATATTTCGGACATTACCGAAAGGGTAATAACCCCCACAATGCCCTCACAGCCTTTGGCAAGCATATATATTAATGTGTCTTTTGTCATAGCTCCCCTTGCGGAAGTCCTCTCCGCCATAGCAATTCATCTCCCAACCCGAATCAAACATAATCAACCATTATTTAATTATACTATAAATTGCGTAAAAGTCAATGTATTTTAAACAAAAGAAAAAAATAAAAGCCAAATTAAAATACCCGCCCCCCTCTCAGTCCCCGTTTTATCCTTGCAGCCGTACCCCACCCTAAATATCCTTGTAACCGTACCTCAATATCCTTGTCACCGCACCTCTTTTTCCCCCCCCCTAAATATCCTTGCAGCCGTACCTCATTATCCTTGCAGCCGTACCCCACCCTAAATATCCTTGTAACCGTACCTCAATATC
>CAYMAA010000049.1:0-12146 GCA_964388305.1 uncultured Lachnospiraceae bacterium
TTCTATTTTTTAATAATTAACGCCATTTTTAAATGTCTGATACCAAAGTCAGGTACTAAAGTATACTATTTTAACAATAGCACATTTTAATAAATTTACATAACTATACTACCACTTTTTTGTATAATTGTCAATGAAAAATCAACAGAATTTAATATGAAAATCCGTTTTCACAAAAGTATACTTTAATAGTAATTTTTGGAAGAATTTTTCAATTCATTTATTATTTTATAGTAGGTTGTCTGGCAGGCGCCGATTAAGCGCATTGCCTCCTTTTGGGTTATTTCTTTACTTCTGAACTTTCTGTAAATTTCCATATAGTCCCCGGCATTATACTGCTTCGGTCTGCCGAATTTAACGCCTCTTTTTTTTGCAGCCGCAATACCCTCGGTTTGTCTTTGACGTATGTTTACACGTTCATTTTCCGCCACAAAGCTTAAAATCTGCAGTACAAGGTCGCTTATAAATGTTCCGAAAAGGTCTTTATTTTTTGTAGTATCAAGCAGGGGCATATCCAAAACGATAATATCCGCCTTCTTTTCCTGCGTTATTTTTCGCCACTGTTCAATTATTTCACAGTAATTTCTGCCAAGCCTGTCAATGCTTTTAACCACTATAATATCGTTTCTTTTAATCCTTTTAATAAGTTTTTTATAATTATCCCTTTCAAAGTTTTTGCCGCTTTGCTTATCTATAAACATATTTTTATCAGCGACGCCGTGATCTCTAAGAGCAATAAGCTGGCGCTCTTCGTTCTGTTCCTTTGAAGAAACCCTTGCATAGCCGTATACCATAAAAACTCCTCCTAAATTTATTTTTATAATTATAATATAAACCATTTTGCGGCGAAAAAGCCTGTAATTTTTTATAAAATTTAAGTCGGGGTTTTGGAGGCGGCGGAGGGGTACAGGCATAATAAAAAAATGCCGACAAGGGTATTTGACCCTAATCGGCAAATGGTAATTGTTTTATAAATAGTAAGGCTCTCCAACCTGTGTTTGCGCCTTGCCCTGAGAGATTTCGGTTACATCCGCAAGGAGCTTATTCAGGCTGTTAAAAAGGCAGCCTGCTTTAATTGTTACGGTATCGGTAAAAACAGTATCTTCTATAATATGGTTATTGCTTAAAAGCAGGTAGTTTATTTTGCCGTGGAGCTGATAATCCATCGTTATGGTTACTTTTATATATTTTACACGTGTAACTATGCCTGCCTGCTCCAAGGCGGCTTTTGCGGCGGCGGAATACGCATGAACAAGACCGCCCGTACCCAGCAATATGCCGCCGAAGTACCTTGTTACAATTACAACGGTGTTTGTTATGGCTCTGCCTTTAAGAGCATCCAGTATAGGTATGCCGGCTGTGCCTTGCGGCTCGCCGTCATCGGAGCAGCGTATATGGCTGCAGGCTTTGCCTACCTGATAAGCGTAGCAGTTATGCCTTGCATCGTAGTATTTTTTTTTAACCTCTTCTATTTTGGCAGCAGCCTGTTCCTCTGTTTCAGCAGGGAAGGCATTTGCTATGAATTTTGACTTTTTAACAACAACCTCCGCAGAGGCAGGGGCCTGTATTGTATTATAGCTAAGCGGCATTACAATCCTCCGTATGAGGCTGATATAAAGCTTAATATGGGGTTAAGCCTATAGAACATTATTGCAATTATGGAGTTATCCAGCGAAGTGAATATATAATTATAATCAGGGCTTACAAGAAGAATTGCCGCAGCCGCAAGTATTAACCAAATAATAATGCAAGCGGAAATAAAACCGGCAAAACCGCCCAAGAAGCAATCTATGCCTGAAATTACAGGCAGCTTTGAAAAAATGTTTATAAGTATAAGTATAAAGAAAATGACAAGGCTGACCAAAATAAATGTTACAACGTATGCAAGCATTGCAAGGGCATAGTCCGAAACAAATTCGCCAACTGCTGTTGTAATGGTTGCGGAGGCGTCGTTTTTTACCTGTGTAAAATAGTTGCTGTTAATAAAGGCTTTGTTTAAAAACTCAGGCAAGCCGAGCGACCTTACGGCGCTTTCGGAAATTTCCGTATTAACGGCGGGTTTAAGACTGCCTAATACAAGCGCGCGGAAAATATCCTTAATAAAAATCTTTTCCATAAAAATTTTTGTTGCCGGATATAACGCTTTTGCGATAAATAAAGACGCAACAGCCGACACCAGCCTGAACAGGGATTTTAAAAAACCCCTTGTTACGCCCAGCCATACGCAGACTGCTATAATAAGTATTGTTGCCAAGTCGAAAATAATTGATAATGTACTCATAGTTTCCCCCTGTTATTCTTCTTTGGTGTTATTTTCGTTTACTTTTGTTTCATCCGCATTTTCGTTACCGTAATGGGAATAGCTTTCGTTTGAGGCTTCGGAGGCGGCTTCCGCCTGAGCCTCTTCATCATACAAAGCGGCTTCCGTTTCCGTTTCGGCTTCATAGCCAATGCCGTCTGTTTTATTATTATCCGTCAGTTTGCTTATAACGGTTTGAACCCCCTTGGACTTAACCTTCATAACGTAGGCATTTTTGGGAGTTACCACAAGAGCCTTGCTGTTGCCGTCATAAATGCACATTGCGTTTACATCCTGCGCTACAGTGTAGGAAAGGAGTAAATCGCCCCTTGTGTTAAACGCCTGAAATGTTCTGTTCATTTTGGCGATTATTGTGGAATTGATGGCTGTGAGCCTGTCCGCAGATTTATTAAGAACGGTTTTTGAAAGAATTTTACCCTTTAAATTAATTGTAATAAGGGTGTTTTCCTCCTCTGCCTCGGCGGCGTTAAGGTTTTTTGCGCCCAGCGCAACGGCAATATATTTTTTGCCTGCGGAGGTTATTGCATTTATGGAATTTTCAAAGGTTATGCTCCAGTTTTCCTTACATACAACATTTTGGTTATTCAGGCTTAATTTAACGCATATAAGCTCGGAATCCGAAAGGGCAATGAAGTTATCCTTACTCATAAAGGAAACTATACCCAGAACGGTATCCGTTCTTACAATGGAGGCAACCATATCCTCGCTTTCCTGTTCTGTTTCGGGATCCTGACGGAGGTTATAAAAAACCACACGGCTTTCCAAACGGGTATAGCCTGTGTATATGTAGGAAACCGCAAGGAATTTGCCGTCATCGGAAATATCGCAGGAAACGGGTATACCGTCCTCCACGGGACTTTTTGCCATAAAGGAGGTAAAGCCGCTTTCGGTATATGCCGTTATGGAATATTCGTTATCCGTTCGGCTGATAAGGGCGGATGCCCCCGCATTATTGACCGCAAAGGAAGTGATTTTTTCTTCGGAATTGATTTTGTATAAATTGCCCGAGGTGTTATATACAGCAAGGAGGCTGCCGTTTTTTTCCGACACTCCTAAAATATCACCATCTCCCAAAAGCACGGGGGACATCATTGTATATGTATCCTGCCATTGTATTGCGGAGCCGGTGGAGTTCATAAAAATAACTCCGTCCTTTGTTACAAAATAAAGGCCTTTATCCGACGAATAAAAATCAGCCTTATCTCCCTGCTCGTAGGAGATGGTGTTTAAAAGCGAGTCTATTTTGCTTGTGCCTGTTGTATTAAAAAAAACAAAGGCAAGGCGAAAAATTATAAACACAGCCAAAACCAAAACAACGGGTAAAAATAATTTTTTCTTACTGATTTTCAATTTTATTTCATTTTCTTCCATTTCTTCCATAAATCTTCCTCTTAACACTGTTATTTATTAACATTATATAATTATATACTATTAAAGCAATATTTAAAAGACCCAAAATGCCAAAAACGGGGTAAATTTTTGAAATTATTTTATTAAAACCCAAAAATGAGCATACATAAGCGCCGCACAAAAGCAAAATTTGGCAAAATTTACCTTTGGTATGGGTCAACCCGTAAAGACAGCCTGCGCCTGTTGTTAAAACCGCCGCAAAAACGGCAACGGCATATATGCCGAAAACGAAGCCGTTAAGCTTATGCTCCGCAAGACAGGCAAGCGGCAGGGACGATTTGCCGCATTTATTATAGTATAACACAAGAGGGGGCAAAAGGCAAATACCCAAAATAAACATTGCAAAAGACCCCGTAAGCGCTGCGGTTATTCTTATTTTAACACATTTTAAACGGTTTTTAAAGGGAAACATTACCGTAAACAAGCAAAGTATATTGTAGGAAACATACATAAGGGCGGAAAAGGAGACCTTTGGCAAAAGGGCGGCGTTAAAGACAGGAGCAAGGGCAAACGGAGGGCAAAGGCATAAGCCTGTATATATGCCGCAAATTGCAAGGAGGGCGGTTAAAAAAGCTCCCGTGTTTGCGAAAACATCGGAATTATCGGCTGAGCAAAAATACATTGCGGCGCAAAAAAGCAGACCTCCCGCAAAGGGCGGAATATTAAGCAGCTCTTTACTGAGTGATGCGGAGGCTGCCGTCATTGAAACAAGGAGGGTGAAAACAAAAACAGTATTAAGCGTTGCCGCCGTTTTGCTGATTATTCCGCCGCCAAAGGCATTTGAGGGGGTTTGCGAGGGGGAACAGGCAGTGAGAGAAAATATTAAAAAACCCAATATTATAAACAAAAAAAGGGCGAGGGTTATTCCGTAAAAACCCATATAGCCGAAGCAGGCAAAAAAAGCGCAAAGCTCCGCTCCCGTGGCAAAGCCCGCGCCTATAATCGCACCTGCGTAAACCAAGCCTGTTTCCAAACCCTTTTTCATAAATCCACTATCCTTTTTTATTAGCTTATGCGGAAAAAGCAGTATATATTTCAAATAATCACTTAAACGTGACAGCAATATAAAAAGATTTAAAAAAATTTTATAAATTTGCTTGACTATGACATAATGTAAGACCTTATAATATTATTAAATGTAAGTTAAGTAAAGCTATATAATTTTTTTATGGGAGGTATGATAATGAAGTTAAAAGGAACAGTCAGCTTAATCCTATCTGCTGTTATGGCAACAGGTGCTTTTTCCGCCCTTAACATTAACACCTTTGCGGCGGAGGAAAATTATACCTATTATAATTTTGCCGCAGGTACGGTTGAGGGGGCAGTGAACTTAAACGACGGCAGTGTGCCGATATATTCCGCCGAAAAGGGATACGGCTTTGTAGCGGAAACCTCGGCAATGCCGGCAAGAACGCTGGACACGGGAAAAATAACATGGAATGACGCAGGCTTTGTATTAACAGAGGACGGCACGGGTACTTATATTCACAATACAAACTCCAACAATTATAATTACGGAGGACTTGTGTTCAGAACAGATGTTGAAGGCGCGGGAGCTTATCGCCTTACCGTAGAGCTTGCAGGAGGGGCGGACAGCTCCAACACAAGCGTTGCGCCATCGGGTATGCAGGCATCCAGAATAACATCTTCATCGTATTGGGACAGCGCAAAAAAAGTGCCTGTTCAGCACTATGCAAAGTGGGTTGACGCCACTACATGGACTTATGACTATGTAACGGGTGAGCCTTATATTGAATTTGAAATTGAGCCAAGCGTTTTGCCGACAACAGCGGCGCCAAAAACCGTTGGCGTTAAGGGCATTAAGGTGGAAAAGCTTGAAAACAACACAAAGGCCGAGGGAGAGCTTTCCACAGTATATGTTTTGGGAGATTCCACCGAAAAAACCTACACATTTGAAGAGGCAGGCATGAGCGGCTGGGGTCAGCTTATTTACAAAATGTTTGACCTTAACAGTGTAAACATTATAAACTATTCCATGGGCGGACGTTCCATGAAAGCTATGTTTACCGAGAACAGATTTAACGATGTTTTGCTTACCTGCAAGCCGGGGGACTATATTATGATACATTCCGCTCATAATGATGAATCCACAGGCGACTCCGCAGGGCCTGAGGCAAGGTTTGGACGAGGGTCTACAGAGGCTTATTACAGAAGATGGCTTAACGATATTTATATTCCGGCAATATTATCCAGAGGAGCGGTGCCTGTTCTTGTAACTGCCATGCCGAGAACAAGCGGCGGAACATACACAAGGGATTTCAGTCCCAATGCGCCTGCTCTTATGCGTGAGGCTGCCGCGGCAAACAGCAGTGTGGAGCTTGTGGAGCTTTACGACAATGCAAAGAGCTATATTGACGAAGTGGGTACGGCTCAGACAAACGCAATTTATATGTCCATTGAGGCAGGAGAATCTCCGGGAAAAACAAACTCCGGCTCTTACGCTAACGGACACCCTGACGGAAAGATTGACGGAACGCACTATAAAGAGGCGGCAGGCA
Organism: uncultured Lachnospiraceae bacterium; assembly: GCA_964388305.1. Lineage (GTDB taxonomy): Bacteria > Bacillota > Clostridia > Lachnospirales > CAG-274 > JAJQCI01. The sequence continues at coordinate 6,250 of CAYMAA010000049.1, forward strand.
AGGTTTGGTGCAAAATTATTGCCGAGGATATTAACAAACAGGCGGAAAGCGGCACGGACAATATGAAAAGACTTGCCTCATATCTTAAACAGGATGTTAAGGACGCCTGCGGCGACGGTAATTGGAACAGGGTATTTCCCGAATGGAGCAATGATGTTACATACGCAAAAAGCGGTGACGGAACTGCAGAAAACGACCCTACATATTACAGAAACCAGATAGAAAAAATGCTCCAGCTCGGAGTTATGTTTACGGACAGCGAAAACAACTTCAACCCTCTTGAGGGTATGAACACAAACGATTTTATTTCAGCTCTCTGCGCTCTGTGGCAGCTTGACCTTAATGACGCAAGCATTAATGCGGTATTTGAGCCTTATTTTGAAACGGGAATTCTCACAAGAGAGAAAATGGCGGCAATTATACTTGATGCTTATGTTTTAAGATTTGGCAAAAATGCAGACGGTACTTATAATAAACCTGCTTATATGACTAATTATAACGGTTCAACCGTTTCTCCCGATGACCCTACCTACGACCCTAACCTTACGGGTAAAGAGGCTCAGTATTATCCTCTTGTCGGCTGGGGAAACCTTACGGATAAAACGAGTATTTCACTTGAATACGCCGAGGACGTTTACGACGTTTACAATTTGGGTCTTATGAGAAGTGAAAAGGGTATTAAGAGAGGAAGCATGGTAAACGGAACAGAGTTTGAGCCGAAGGCGCAGGTTACAAGGGCGAAGGCGGCTAAAGAGCTTTGGTTTTTGTGGGTGCTTGGTCAAACAAATGTACTTGAAGAAAACCAGATAACACAAATTACCACAGACGGTTCTGTGTACAGCGATGTTGCTTATGTTCCCGTCAGCTATACAGCGCCTGCTTACGAATTTTCAAGTGTGAATATTGACAGCAGCGGCGCATTAAGCGTGGAGCTTAAAACAGACAGAACAGGCACAGGCGATGTTCTTACGGCAGTTGTTTACAATGCAGACGGTACCGTTAAGGAAACAAAAGCATATACCGTAAACGGCAGCGGCGCTGTTGGCGATATGGGCATTGTTCTTTCAACGGGAGAATATGTTGTTATGAGTGTTGCATCGGCGTCGGGAGAGGCTTTAAGCTCTGAAAGAACGGTTGTTTGCACGGAGCTTATAATTCCTGTTCGTTCCTATACGGCGGAAACTGCCGCAGGAATTAAAAACGGTGTTCTTGCTCTTGAAAACCTGTCGGAAAAAGGAGAAGCAGAGGCTGCGTCCTTTAATGCCGAAAGCGTTGCTCTCGCATCTGAAAGCGATGATACTGTTTTCTGGAAAGCAAGCGAAAACGTAACAACGGGGCAGACTGTTTTGGACAGCAGTACAAACGGTGTTTGCACCCTTACGGCAACCTATGATATGAATTATACAAAAGCAAACTATACTATTGATAATATTGCATTTAACGGATATGTTGCACACGGCTCTGTAAACGGATACCTTGCAAGCACAGGCAAAGATAGATCCGGATTTACGTTTATTGCAAACAGTGACGGTGTGCTTACCGCATATTGCCAAAATGTCGGAGCAAACAAGGACTTTGTTATTATAGAGGACAGCGCCGCTACGGAAAGCGAGGCGCTTGCATCCAGTATAGAGGAAGGCAAGTCGGGAAATTGCAGTATTACGGCGGCTGTTAAGGCAAACACAACCTATTATATTGGCGTGCTTGGCTCTAAGGGCAGATTTGGCGGAATTTCGTTTACCGCAGGCGCGCCTGTTGTAAGCGTTCTTGCGAAGGCCGGTGAAACAGTGCAGATTACCGCAACACCAAACGATGGCTGTAAAACGGAAAGCGTTAGCGCAGCAGCGGCTGACGGCTCTGCTGTTGAGGTTGTAAGCAATGAGGACAAAACTGTTTCCACATTTGTTATGCCTGAGAGCGATGTGCTTATTTCCGCAAGCTTTGTTAAGGACGGTACTTCACCCGAGCCTTATGACGGAGTTATTGGCGATGTGGACGGAAACGGAATACTTACCGCAAATGACCCTGCGGCTTTGCTTACATTTTTATTAAGCGGTGAAACAAAGAACGGTTGGGTTACGGATATAAGCTGTGCCGATGTAAGCAACAACGGCAGCCTTGGCGCTGAAGATGCGGCTATGATACTTGCAAAGGTGCTTAACGGTTCATATCAATTTGATAGAAAAAGCTGATATTAAGTATAAGTATTAGATTACTTCTAAACTTCTTATATATTAATTGATTAATTGGGGACTTGCCCGAAAAGTCCCCAAACAAAAAACTCATCTTATAAAAACCTGAGCTTAGGATTTTAGAAAACCCCATTTTTCGCCTTGAAAAGCGGGGTTTTTCGACAGTAAAAAATCTCCCGTTTTGCCGGGAGATTTTTTTAGTTTACTCATCGCCGAAGGATATACCTACGGTTTTAACCTCTTTAATTATTGAAGAGTCGGGGTCTACAGTTTTAAGCCTGCTTGCCACAACCTCTAACGGAATAGGCACAATTTCATTATTTTTAAAGCCTACCATATTGCCGTACTTTTTGTTTATGATAAGGTTTGCCGCAGCTGCGCCCAAACGTGTGGAGATTACTCTGTCATAAGGGCAGGGAGAGCCGCCCCTTTGAGTATGTCCTGGAACGGTTACTCTAACTTCCTTACCTGTCATTTCGGCGATTTGCTGTGCCAGCTCGTAGGATACCGTCGGGTGTGTACGCTCTTTAAGCTTCTTTTTGTATTCTTTTTTTGAGAGCTTTGCGTCCTCCTTGGATATAGCGCCCTCGGCAACGGCTAAAATTGTAAAGCCTTTGCCTGCCTTATCTCTTTTTTCTATTGCGTCCGTAACAACATTTATATCGTAAGGAATTTCGGGAAGGAGTATAATATCAGCGCCTCCCGCAATACCTGCGTGAAGAGTGGGCCAGCCTACCTTATGCCCCATAACCTCCACAATAAACACACGCCCGTGAGATGCGGCGGTGGTATGTATGCAGTCTATTGCATTTGTGGCAATATCTACCGCGCTTTGAAAACCGAATGTCATATCCGTTCCAAAAATATCGTTATCTATTGTTTTGGGCAGCGACACTACGTTTAACCCCTCTTGGCTTAAAAGATTGGCTGTTTTTTGTGTGCCGTTGCCGCCTAAAATTACAAGACAGTCCAAACGGAGCTTGCTGTAGTTTTCCTTCATTGCCTCTACCTTGTTAAGGCCGTCCTCATCGGGAACAGTCATAAGCTTAAACGGCTGACGTGATGTGCCCAAAATTGTGCCGCCCTGTGTTAATATGCCCGAAAACTGGTCTGAGGATAAAAGGCGGTAATTGCCGTAAATAAGGCCCTTGTAGCCCTCCTCAAAGCCATAAACATTTACGTCCTTTACCAAATTGTAAAGAGATTTTACAACCCCTCGCATTGCCGCATTTAATGCCTGACAATCGCCGCCGCTGGTTAAAATGCCTATTCTTAACATAATACTTCACCCTTTCTTTTAAAAATTAGTTTCTTCTTTGCTTTTTGCTGCGATGTAAGCCTCATCATAGAAAAGCTCCTGAGAATTTATTTTTGGATAGTTTATGTTTCTGTTAACATAAACCCCATCGGGGGTAAGCTCCCTGCCCTTTTCGTCATCATTTAAAAGAGTATCAAAAATATGGCGTATGCGAGCCTTTATTTTTTCGTCATAAACGGGAACGCCTATTTCCACACGTTTAAGAGTGTTTCTTGTCATAAAATCCGCAGAGGAAATATAAATTTTGTCATTCTCAGCCGTTCCGAAACGGTATATTCTGGAATGCTCCAAAAATCTGCCTACAATACTTATTACTCTTATGTTTTCCGTTTTATCCTTTATACCGGGCAAAAGACAGCAAATTCCCCTTACAATAAGGTCTACCTTAACACCTGCGCAGGAGGCTTCTATAAGCTTTTTCATAATCGCCTTATCCGTTAAGGAGTTTATTTTAGCTCCCACATAGGCAGCCTCTCCCGCATTTGCTTTTTTAATTTCATCATCTATCATATCAATTATTCTATTTTGCAGACAATGAGGAGCAGCTAAAAGAACATTTGCCTCCGTAACGGTTTCTCCCTTTAGGAGAGCTCCGAAAATTGCCGCCGACTCCGCACCTATGGACTTGTTTGCAGTAATAAGGCATAAATCCGTGTAAAGGCGGGCGGTTTTTTCGTTATAGTTGCCTGTTCCTATTTGTGTTATGTAGGAAATACCGTCCTTTGTTTTCCGTGTAATAAGGCACAGCTTGGAGTGTACCTTATAATCTCCCAGTCCGTAAATAATGTTACAGCCTGCGTCCTCCAATTTATGGGACATTTCTATATTATTCGCCTCGTCAAAGCGCGCCCTCAGCTCTATTAAAACGTCCACCTCCTTGCCGTTTTCCGCCGCTTCCACAAGAGCGTCCACAATTTTGCTTTTATCCGCCACTCTGTAAAGTGTCATTTTAATTGATACAACGCTTTCGTCCACGGCGGCATCATTAAGCAGTTTAATAAAAGGTCTTATACTCTCAAAGGGATAGGAAAGAAGAACGTCCTTTTTTTCCACCTGTTCTATTATGCTTTTGCGGATATTAAGCTCAGGCGAGGGCTGAGGACTGCGTTTTGCGTAAAAAAGGCTTTGTTTATCCTGCTTTTCGCTTAAATAATCTCTTAATTTGGAAACAAATGAGAGATTTAACGGAGTGGAAACCTTTATAATGTGCTTTACGGATATTCCCATATAATCCGCAATTTCTTTAAGTGCGTCCTTATTAAATTCTCTGGAAATTTCCAGCCTTACAGGGTTAAGCCGAACACGCTGCTTTATAAGCTGTTCCATAATATCCCTGTAATCCAGTTCTTCGTCATATACATCGGTTTGGTCAATATCCGCATTTCTTGTAAGGCGGATAATGGATTTTTCCTTAATAGTGTAGTTAGTATACAGCTTGGAAACAAAGTGGAGTATAAGCTCCTCGGAAAGCATAAATGTGCCGGGGCGTGTGGGTATTTCTATAAGGCGGTTAAACACGCTGTTGGAGCAGGACACTATGCCCGTTTTGGACTTTCCGTTTTTTGTGGTTAAAAGCACAATGGCATAAAGCTCCATATTATTAAGGAAAGGAAACGGCTGAGGCTTGCCTGTTATCATAGGAGAAAGAAACGGAGCAATATGAGAGTCAAAATATGCCTCCAAAAGCTTGCCCTCGTTATTGGAAAGCCGGTTGAAATTAATTATTCTTATGCCCTGCGGCTCAAGCTCTCCCATAAGCTGTTCGTAAACCTTCGCTTTTTTCTTTTCCAAGGCTCTTACATCCTTCCAAATAGCCTTTACCTGCTGTTTACCGGACATATTTGTTTTATTATCTCTTATTTTTTCCTTAGAGTCCATTTGCACCATAAGCGTACCTACCCTTACCATAAAAAATTCGTCTAAATTGGACTGGTAAATGGATGCAAATGAAAGGCGTTCGCCCAAAGGCACGGCAGGGTTGCCCGCTTCGTCCAGCACTCTTTCGTTAAATTTAAGCCACGAAAGCTCTCTGTTTGTATAACAGCTTATCTTTTTTTGCTTTGAGGCTTTATTTTTGGAAGATTTTTGTTTGTTTGTTTTCGCTTCGTTTTTTGTGTTTTCTTTGGCATTATTCATGGCAATTACCTCTTTTGATTTCTGTTTTGCGGCAAATCTGTTTACAATTCGTTTACAAAAACGTATCAGCATATAGCGCCTCCAAACAAATGGCTTTGTACCGTAAAAAAGTAACGGGTATTTGTAACGGGTTATTGTTATTGCATTGTATATTTTAATTATACAAAAAAAGGCTTTGAAATATTCAAAGCCATCAATGCCCGGAACCGGACTTGAACCGGTACGGTATCGCTACCGCAGGATTTTAAGTC
>CAYMAA010000050.1:0-12045 GCA_964388305.1 uncultured Lachnospiraceae bacterium
TTTGGAGGTGGATTTTTTCGGCGGCGAGCCTCTTATGAACTTTGAGGTTGTAAAACAGATTGTGGAATATGCCCGCAGTTTGGAAAAAGAGCATAACAAAAATTTCCGTTTTACAATTACAACAAACGGCATATTGCTTAATGATGAAATAAGAGATTACATAAATAAGGAAATGTACAATGTCGTGCTTTCCATAGACGGCAGAAAGGAAGTAAACGACAGACTGAGAGTTACCAAAAACGGCAAAGGCACTTACGATACAATTCTGCCAAAATTCAAAGATATGGCAAACAGCCGAAATCAGCAGGACTATTACCTGAGAGGTACCTACACCCACTATAACACGGACTTTACAAGGGATATTCTCCATTTGGCGGATTTAGGCTTTAAACAGCTTTCTATGGAGCCTGTTGTAGCACCTGCCGCGGCAGAATATGCTCTTACCCCCGAGGATTTGCCAACACTTTTAAATCAGTATGATATTTTGGCAAAGGAAATGCTTAACCGCAAGGATTTTACATTTTATCATTATATGATAGATTTAACGGCAGGGCCTTGTATATATAAAAGAATTTCTGGCTGCGGCGTAGGCACTGAATATATGGCAGTAACCCCCGAGGGAGATTTGTACCCCTGTCATCAGTTTGTGGGAGATGACGAATATAAATTGGGAAATGTTTTTACAGGCATAACAAATACGGAAAAACAGCAGGATTTTAAGGATTGCAACATTTATGCCCATAAGGAGTGCGACAACTGCTTTGCAAGATTTTATTGCAGCGGCGGCTGCGTTGCCAATGCCTACCATACCACAGGCAGCGTAAAAGGTGTTTATGAGTTCGGCTGCGAGCTGCACCGTAAAAGAATAGAATGTGCTGTAATGATGAAGGTGGCTGAAGATGCGGAAAATGAAAAAAACACTGAAAAAGCTTAAAAGATACCCTTTTCATATGCCGGGGCATAAAAGAAATATGCGTCTTATTAAAAATAAAGCATTTAAACTGGATTTTACGGAAATAGACGGCTCCGATAACCTCCACAGCCCCGCAGGCATAATTAAAAATACAATGGATTTTGCCGCAAAGCTTTACGGTACAAAAAAAACATTCCTTTTGGTAAACGGCTCTACCTGCGGCTTACTTTCCGCAATTTCCGCCTGTACAAATTTGGGGGATAAAATTTTAATTGCAAGAAATTGCCATAAATCCGTGTATAACTGCGTTTTTTTGAGAAATCTCACTCCTTTGTATGTTTATCCTCCTCAAATTAAATGGGGCATAAACGGAGGAATTTCTCCCGCAGACGTTGAAAACATTTTAAAAACAAACAAAATTAAAGCCTTTGTAATGGTTTCACCAACCTACGAGGGTGTTGTTTCCGATGTGAAAAAAATAGGAGAAATCTGCCATAAATACGGCTGTATGCTTATAGTGGATCAGGCTCACGGCGCTCATTTCGGCTTTAGCGCCGATTTTCCAAAATCCGCAGTAAATCTCGGAGCGGATATTGTTATAGAAAGCCTGCATAAAACACTGCCTGCCCTTACTCAAACGGCATTGCTCCATATTTGTACAAATGCCGCTTTAAATATAAATATAGAAAAATATTTAAGCATTTATGAAACCTCAAGTCCCTCTTACATACTTATGGAAAGCATTGATGCCTGCATAAGATTTATGGCAAGCAAAAAGGGACACAGGGCAGTAAATAAATATGTTAAAAACCTTAAAAACTGCCGTAAAAACCTCCATTGCTATATTCTGAACGATAATATAAGGGGTACAGGCAATGTTTATGACTATGATATAAGTAAAATTGTACTGTGCGGCGGAAAACCCCTTTTTGAAGAGCTTAAAAAATATAATATAGAATGTGAAATGTGCAGCAACAGCTATACCATTGCCCTCACCTCAATAGGCGACAGCAAAAAGGCATTCGCCTCTCTCCAAACAGCAGTGCGTAAAATTAATAAAAAAAGCAGTGTAAATTCGCCAAATACAGCCTTTATGCCAAAGTCCGTTTTAACACCCTATAATGCGGTCAAAATGCCCCGCACATCAGTACCCCTAAGCAAAAGCATAAATAAAATATCCGCCTCAACCTGCTATATTTATCCCCCCGGCATACCCGTAATCGTTCCCGGAGAAATTATAACACAATCTGCGGCAAATATTATAAATGAATACATAAAAAACGGCTTTGAAGTAAACGGCCTTAATGAAGATAAAACAATAAATGTAATTATAACCTAATAAAACACCGATTAAAATATAACTATATTTATAAATGAAACGGAGCTTTAAAACGCACCCAATTAAAAAGGCTCTTCAAGAAGGTTAAATCTCCGCCGCAGTAAAAATTGAATTCAGCGGAGTTCATTTAATTCTTCGAGAGCCTTTTAAAAATTATTCTTCTTCGGAAAGGTTTTCCTCTTCCTCTTCCTCCTCTTCCTCTTCGTCAAAAGGAAAAATTTCCGAGTCATCATCGTAATAATCGCCGTAATAGTCTTCCCTCACGGCAAAAGCCTTACACTTTAATATTAAATAAACAATAATTAAAGTAAGAATAACTACACCCGTAACAATAAAGAAAAGCAGCTTCACCTTAGAATCCTTTTGGATTTGATTAACCTTTTTCTTTATTTCTTCAATAGACGCCTTGTACGAGCTATCCATAAATAGGACCTCCTTTTAGGGCATTATGCCCAAGTTTAATAAATGTTTTTCTTAAAATACCTTACGGACGTTTCCTTATGCTTCATATCCAGATATTCCGCATAAGCTCTCTGCATGATTTGCTTTTCATCGTGAAACTTTAAAAGATAATAAGCCTCATGCTGTTTATAAAAGCCCGCATCGGCAAAAAATTCTTCCGCCTGCGGCTTGTAGTGGTAAGAGTTAGCCATCATAAAATACCAGTGAACGGTTTTATTTACTATGTCATCCGAGCCCATAAAGGTATACTGAGTTTTTCCTATATATTTAATAATTCTGGCATCAGCATCAGTTTCTTCCTTTACTTCTCTTAAAGCGGTTTCTTTAAATGACTCCCCGGGTTCAACAGTACCTTTGGGTAATACCCACCCCATATACCTTCCGTTTTGATTTTTATACAGCAGCAAAATTTTACCTCTGAATATAACTACACCTCCGCAGCTTACTGCATCAATCACATTATATTCCTCCATTACTATAAACACAGCAGCTTGTCTGTTCAAAACAAATGCCTTATTGTTTTAATTATAATGGTTTTCATACTATTTTTCAATAGGAGTTTTAAATTTTTATAAAATATTTTTATAAAGGCTTGCCGGCATTATTTTTTGTTTTTTTCATTATCCTAATGTCCGACCCAAAAAACGGAATAATTTTATATTCTCCGATTATTCTGGAAAAAATCCTTTCGGAATAAACCGCCTTAATATCCGCCAATTTTAAATTTGTGGAAATAACCGTAGGCTTTTGGTTCACAAGCCTGTAATTAAGCAAATTAAAAAATTCAGCGGAAGTGGCTGAATTTGTCCCTTCCGAGCCTAAATCGTCCATTATTAACACCAAGCAATCGTAAATACCGTTTTTATATGAGCTGTCACCGGCAGTTCCAAATCGGTTTTTTACAAGATTATCCAATATGGTATATGCGCAATCGCAAATAACGTCCGCATTGCCGCTTATAAGCGCTTTTGTTATCGCATGGCACATAAAGCTTTTGCCAAGCCCCGTATTTCCCGTAAAAAGCATATTACCCACAGGCTTTTTTGCGAAATTTTTGCAAGTATTAAAAACACTCTCCATATATTTCCGGTGAGATGTGCCAAGCTCGGGGTCTGTTTCTTCGGAGTAGTAACTGAGGTCAAATGTTTCAAAGCTCTCTCTGTTATTTTCGCTTTTCATGGCAGAATCCGTATAAAGCTTTTTCTTAACGGCTTTTTCAAAGCAAACGCAGGGAGTATTTTCAATAAAACCCGTGTCTTTGCACAAAGAACATTCGTATACGTTTTCCAAATAATCCTCCGGGTAGCCGCCGGCTTTAAGCAAAGCCGCCCTTTTAGCCAAAAGCGCCTCGGTATTTGCTTTAAGCTCGTTTATAAGCTTAGTCCTTGCGGACAAATTGTTTTGAGAAAACGCCCTTGCAAGTGAAATATTAAATTCCGTAAGTTTATCGTTTATTTCCTTTATTTCGGGTATTTTGGAGTAAACCTCCCTCTCCCTAAAAACGGATAAATGTGTTGCTTTTGTTTGTTTTTCGTTATATTCAAGCATTATTTCTCTGTAAATTTCAGGCGTCATTATTCTGCTCCTTTAATAGCTCAAGCGCAAGGCTGTTAAGCTCGCTTTCGTCATACTCTCTTTCTTCAAAATTATTGAATTTGTTTGCACTTACCCTGACAGGCTTAACGGCTTGCGGCTTTTTAACAGTTTTTGGCTTTGGCTTGTGCCGCTCCGTAAATTCCTTTGCCTGTTCCAATGTGGTAATATTGTTTTTGTGCCAGTCGCATAAAACCGTGTCCGCATACTTCCAGCTTGCTTTGCCTGTATTTATAACCGCATTTTCACAGGCTTCCGTAACAAGCTCCAAGGGCAGCTTAAACTCCGCCAGCCACTTTTCCATATATTTACGCTCTTTGGAGTTGGCAAGCCTGCCTGTAATTCCAAAGCATTTTAACACCTTGTTAAAATCCCCGTAATACAGCTTTAGGTAGTTCTCCGCATCCTCAGATGTTTCAATGCCCTTTTCCGCCCAGTCCGATGCAATTCTTTCTATGTAGCTTATGTTGGTATGGTTTGTTTCCGCACAATGCCCAAGCAAAATTGTAATAACGTCTATAGGCAGACGGTAATAATCGTAAAGAGAAAGTATTGTGCTTTGCTCCTTTTGCCCCAATGCCTTGCCCAATATGGCGCTTGCAGTAGAAATAAGACCGGATATTTCACTGTTGGCAGTGCTTAGCTTTGCTATATCCGTAGGAGTGTATGATGGACGCGCAGGCTTGTCAAACATTCCCTGACTGTCCCAATAAGTTATAATCTTTTCCGCCGACTCCTTAGTTATGGCAAACCTTTCGGCAAGCTCCCCTGCCGCAGGCAGTCTTCCCCCGACAGAACACCGCAGTATGTATATGTATGCCACAATATATGTGCTTTCTATGTTTCCTGCATATTTATCTATAAAAGAATTTGCCACAGGTGTAAAATTAATTAAATTTCTGTTATCCACATAATACATTAAATTCTCGCAACTCCTGACTTAACTGCGGCCTCCGCAACTGCCCTTGCAATATGCTTTGCCACATTTTTGTTAAACGGCGACGGTATTATAATGCCCTTTGCAAGATCCTCTTCACTTACAAGGGCGGAAATTGCCTTTGCCGCAGCCAACTTCATTTCTTCATTTATGTCACTTGCCCTTACGTCTAACGCTCCTCTGAAAATCCCCGGAAAAGCAAGCACATTGTTTATCTGATTCGGATAGTCCGATCTGCCTGTTGCAACTATCCTTGCCCCTGCCGCCTTTGCCGCATCGGGCATTACCTCGGGCACAGGGTTTGCCATTGCAAAAATTACGGGTTCAGTGTTCATGGAGCGTATCATTTCTTCGGTTAAAAGTCCGGGAGCGGAAACCCCTATAAAAATATCGGCGTCCTTAACGGAGTCTTTAAGCGTTCCCGTAATTCCTCTCGGGTTTGTAGCCTCTGCCAATGCCTGAAGATAAGGGTCATCATAATTGTTGTTTTTGTTTATAACTCCGTTTATGTCGCAAAGGGTTATGTCCTTAAAGCCCGCTTTTAAAAGAAGCCTTGCTATCGCCGTGCCTGCCGCACCTGCTCCCGACATTGCAACCCTGCACTCTTCGGGATGTTTTCCCGTAATTTTAAGGGCATTTGTTATTCCCGAAAGAACAACAACCGCCGTTCCGTGCTGGTCATCATGAAAAACGGGTATGTCCGTAGCCTTTTTAAGCTTTTCTTCAATTTCAAAACAGCGCGGAGCGCATATATCCTCTAAATTTATACCTCCAAAGCTGCCGCTGAACATGGAAACAGCCTTAACTATTTCATCGGGAGAAAGCGCCGCCGTACAAAGGGGTATGGCGTCCACATTGGCAAACTCCTTAAAAAGAACACATTTCCCCTCCATAACAGGCATACCTGCAACAGGGCCTATATTGCCTAAACCCAAAACCGCCGTCCCGTCCGTAATAACCGCTATTGTGTTATGGCGCCTTGTCAGCTTGTAGGAAAGGCTCGGGTCTTTTTGTATAGCCAAACAAGGCTCGGCAACACCGGGGGTATAAGCCACAGAAAGATCGTCAACGGTTTTTAATGGGCATCGTGTGGATATTTCAATTTTTCCTGCCCATTCCGCGTGCTTTTCCATTGCGATTTTTTTATAGTCCATTATGTTTTAACTCCTTTCAAAAATGCCAATCCCTGCGTTTTTATTTCTGCCGTGCAACAATTACACCGAGAAAACACCGAATAACTCAAAAGAAAAAATAAATTCAGACGAAAACCGATATAATATTTAAGCATATAATCAGTGTTGTCCTTCACACATTATAACAGAAAATGTATTGCGTGTCAAAAAAACAAACTTATATGTATTTACAAAAAATGAAAACAGGTATTTTAGCTTCGGCAGTGTTTCAAAGGCGCATTTATTTTTTCTTTAGCTGTTGAAATTTACAAACGGGTGTGGTACACTTTATGAGTAATACAGCAAATTTTTGAACAGGAGAATATATATGGATTATTTTACGGTTGGAAAAATTGTAAACACTCACGGAATAAAGGGCGAGGTTAAGGTTTATCCCACAGTGGACGACCTTGGTGAGTTTGAAGGCTTTGACAGAGTGTTTTTGGATATACGGGGCAAACTCACGGAATACCCTGTTGAGGGTGTGAGAGTACACAAGGGAATGGTGCTTTTAAAGTTAGAGGGCGTGGACAGTATGACCGCAGGAGAGGCGCTTAAAAACACGGACGTTAAAATTACAAGGGATATGGCTGCGCCCTGCGGCGAGGACGAGTATTATATTAAAGACCTTTACGGAATGGCTGTCTTTGACGAACACGGCAAAGAGATAGGCGAAATAAAGGACATTTTGTTTACGGGAGCAAACGATGTGTATGTAATTAAAACAAATGGCAGGGATATTTTGCTGCCTGCCATTAAGCAATGCGTTTTAAGCGTTAATGCAGCCGAAAACAAAATGGTTATTCATTTGTTGGAGGGGTTGGTGGAATGACCTTTTATGTACTTACTCTTTTTACGGATATGGTTTTGCAGGGACTTAATCATTCCGTTATTAAAAGAGGGATTGACAAGGGCATAATTGACATAAAGGCAATAGACATAAGGGATTTTGCCAAAAACAGGCACAGGCACGTTGACGACTACGGCTATGGTGACGGTGTTGGTATGGTTATGCAGGCTCAGCCAATTTACGATGCCTATATGAGCATTAAGGAAAGGCTTGACAGCGGTACTAAGGTTTTATATATGTCACCTCAGGGAAAGGTATTTAACCAGAAAATGGCTGAAGAGCTTGCCAAGGAAAAGAACCTTGTTTTGTTATGCGGTCATTATGAGGGGGTAGACCAAAGAGTGTTGGAGGAAATCGGTGCGGAGGAGGTTTCCGTAGGAGATTTTGTTCTTACGGGAGGAGAACTGCCTGCAATGTGCATTATAGATTCCGTCAGCAGACTTATTAAAGGGGTATTAAACAAAGAGGAGAGCTTTATGGACGAAAGCTTTTCCGACGGACTGCTGGAATATCCTCAATATACAAGACCTTACGACTTTATGGGCAGGCTTGTGCCGGATGTTCTGCTCAGCGGAAACCATGGAGAGGTTGCAAGGTGGAAAAGGCGGCAGAGCATTATTAACACATTTAAAAAGCGTCCCGAGCTTTTGGAAAATGCCGAGCTTACACAGGAAGAAATAAATTTTATAAAACAATTGAAAAATGAGTGATTTTTTGGTATTATGGAAACACCGATTAATCAGCGGATTGTACTTACTGAAATTGGAGGTTATACTATGAAAGGAATTATTACCGTTTTGGGAAAGGATCAGGTAGGAATTATTGCAAAGGTTTGCACCTTTTTGGCAAACGAGGGTATTAATATTTGCGACATTTCTCAAACAATTGTAAGCGGTTTTTTTAATATGATGATGATAGTTGATATGGACGAAAAGGAACACAGGTTTGAAGAGGTTGCCACGGGACTGAAAGAGCTGGGACTTGGAATGAACCTTGAAATAAAGCTGCAGAGAGAAGATATATTTAACAATATGCACAGGATATAATTTTATAAGCAGTCGGAGGGTTATGTTATGATTACTCGAAGTGAGGTTTTGGAAACCAATAAAATGATTTCCGAAGAAAATTTAGACGTGCGTACAATTACAATGGGAATTAATTTGTTGGATTGTGCGGACAGCGACAGCGAAAAGCTATGCGATAAAATATATGATAAAATTACTAAATCCGCAGAAAACTTGGTTAAAACAGGGGACGAAATTGCAAGGGAATACGGCATACCCGTTGTAAACAAAAGAATTTCCGTAACGCCCGTTGCGCTTGTTGCCAACGGACACGGCAGAGATACCCGCATAAAAATTGCCAAAGCTTTGGATAAAGCGGCTATTGAGGTTGGTGTAAACTTTATAGGCGGCTATTCCGCCCTTGTGCAAAAGGGGTCATCTTTAAGCGACATTAATCTGGTAAGGAGCATACCGGAAGCCTTGGCATCTACGGAAAGGGTTTGTTCGTCTGTAAACGTGGGCACATCTCGCAACGGCATTAATATGAATGCGGTAAAAAAGATGGGCGAGATAATTAAAGAAATGGCTTATCTTACTAAGGACGAGGGGTCTATGGCTTGTGCCAAGTTTGTTGTTTTTTGCAATGCGGTGGAGGACAATCCTTTTATGGCAGGAGCTTTTCACGGTATTGGAGAAAGGGACAAGGTTATTAATGTAGGCATAAGCGGCCCGGGAGTTGTTAAATACGCTCTGCAAAGCGTGAGAGAAGCGGATTTTGAAACTCTTTGCGAAACTATTAAAAAAACAGCCTTTAAAATTACAAGGGTAGGGCAGCTTGTGGCGCAGGAGGCATCTCGCAGGCTTGATGTACCATTTGGCATTATAGATTTATCTCTGGCGCCCACTCCTGCCATTGGGGACAGTATTGCGGAAATTTTTAATGAAATGGGTTTGGAGGCGGCAGGCGCTCCCGGAACAACTGCGGCTTTGGCAATGCTTAATGACAATGTTAAAAAGGGCGGTCTTATGGCATCATCTTATGTTGGAGGTTTAAGCGGCGCTTTTATCCCCGTAAGCGAGGATCATGGAATGATTGAGGCGGCAACAAACGGAGCGTTGACATTGGAAAAATTAGAGGCTATGACCTGCGTTTGCTCTGTTGGGTTGGATATGATAGCTATCCCCGGGGATACATCTGCGGCTACAATTTCAGGCATTATTGCCGATGAAATGGCTATTGGTATGATAAACAACAAAACCACTGCGGCAAGGCTTATTCCCGCATACGGCAAAAAGGTGGGAGAGTTTGTGGAATTTGGCGGACTTTTGGGAAGAGCGCCCGTTATGCCCGTAAACGGCTACTCCTGCGAAAGATTTATAAGGCGAGGGGGAAGAATACCTGCGCCTGTTCACAGCTTTAAAAATTAAAATAATTTTATTATAATAAAACATAAGTCCTGTTCCGAACAAACAGGACTTTTGCGTGCTTATTGCAGATTAAGACGCTTTTTAAGAAAATATGATGCAACTGTAAGCATAACGGCGGCAATGGCAAGGTTTAAAGCTATTGACGGCAGGGAAGCGTCTTGAACGTGCTGACTGATAGGGTTCTCAATTAAGGAAAGAGCATAGCTTATAACAACAAAAAATGCAAGAGATATTATTTTTTTGAAAGAGTTAAAGCTATAGCCGAAAGCCATACTTGCGTAAACAGTAATCAGCGCCTTTAAAAACCAAGAGTACCCAAACAGAATATACTGCCCTAATTCTCTGCTGAAGCTCAGCAAAACATCCGGAGAGCCTAAAACCTTATTTACAGCTTCGGGCAGATTTATTGAATTTACCTCCGGCAGAACGGCTATAAATGCCAAAATAATTACGCAAATACCCATTATTATGTATGTAGCCACCGCCCAAAGGGAAGCCGCTATTGCGTTGGACAAAACTATATTTTCCGTTCTGACGGGCAATGTGTGGGTAATGTAACCCTCCGTTCCCAAAACATTGTTTCTGAACCTTAAAATTGAGGTTATAATTATTATAAAAAATGACGATACAAACAAAAGCGCCAAAAGAATTACAGGTACAGCCAGACCTATTACCGCAACTGTGTTTACGCAAAAGGAGCTTACTCCTGCCGATATGGCAAACAGACCTGTCAATGCGGCTAAAATGCAGTAAATAAAAACGTATATTCGGCTTGTGGCTATAAATTCGTATTTTAACAATTTCATTAACATTTGAATACCTCCCTAAAAAGCTCGTCTATGCTTTTGCTGTTTTCTTCTCTTAGCTTATCCGCACTGTCGTGAAGCAATATATTACCTTCTTTTATAAAAATCACTTCGTCCAACACGTTTTCCACATCGGCTATAAGATGAGTTGATATTATAACGGTTGCCTCTGTATTATAGTTGTTTATAATACTGTTTATAATATAATCTCTTGCGGCAGGGTCAACACCGCCTATTGGCTCGTCCAAAAGATAAAGCTGTGCCTTGCGGCTCATTACCAAAATAAGCTGTACCTTTTCGCAGCTGCCCTTTGAAAGTGTTTTTAACCTCTTTGTTTTGTCTATGCCTAAAGCTGTTATCATATTTTCGGCTTTTTCCGTGTCAAAGTCTGAATAAAAATCTCCAAACATTTTAATTAAATTTGCAATTTTCATATTGCCGTCCAAACAGCTTTTGTCAGGCAGGTAGGAAACCGCCGCCTTTGTTTGAGGACTTGGTTTGCTGCCGTCTATTAAAATTTCGCCCTTTGTAGGTGCAAGCAAGCCGTTGGCAAGCTTTATAAGAGTGGTTTTTCCGCTGCCGTTTGGGCCTAAAAGTCCCACAATTTTACCTTTTCCAACGGAGAGGTTTATTTCTTTAAGCGCTTCTTCCTTTCCGTAGGCTTTTGTTAATTGTTTACATTCCAGTATGTAATTACTCATTAATCTCTTCCTCTCTGTAGTTTTTTATAAGCTGTGCAATTTCCTGCTTTGAATAGCCTAATGTGGACATATCCGCTAAAAACGCCTTTATTTTTCGGTCTGCGGTATGTACCTTTGTAAGCTCTATAATATCCGTGTTTTCCGTTATAAACTTGCCTGTTGTTCTTTGCGAATAAATTAAACCTGTTCTTTCAAGCTCGGCTAAGGCTCTCTGCATTGTGTTTGGGTTGACCCCCGCCTCCGCCGCTAAATCCCTTACTGACGGCAGTCGGCTGCCGGGAGACAGAGCGCCTGAAATTATTAAAAGCTTAATTTGTTCTATTATTTGAGAATATATAGGTTTATCGTTGGAAAAATTCCATTTCATTTTATTGGTATCACCTCACTTTTTGCAACACTGTATTAAGTACTTAATACATTAGTATAATAGCACAGACTAATATAATTGTCAAGTACTTTTATAATATTTTTTGTTATAGGTTTGTCCGATAAAATTTGATAAATTTCGGTAATAAATTTGAAAGCAGGGCATATATTTAGATTGTAAGCTAATTTAGGAGGTTTTTTATTATGAACTTTGGCAATAACAGCTGTATTTGGATTCTTATTATTCTGTTTTGCTGCGGCGGCTTTGGCGGAAACGGCATTTTCGGCAACGGCTGCGGTAACGACAACTCCATGATTTTGCTGCTTTTGTTTGTGCTTATTTGCTGCTGCGGCAACGGTGTTGGCAATTTGGGAATTTGCGAAACAAAATAATTCCGCAAAAAGGATAAACTTTTATAATTAACCGTAGATATAAAAGGCATGGCTTTTGGGGTCATGCCTGTTTGTTTTGAA
>CAYMAA010000051.1:0-11915 GCA_964388305.1 uncultured Lachnospiraceae bacterium
AGCCGCCTATGCTCCGCCCTCGCTCCTCCCCTACGGGTCCATATTATTTACGGGTGAGCATATATGCTCACCCGTAAATAATATGGAGCAGCTTGATTTATATATAATAATAGAGTATTATTATATGGAAGATTATTTGTGAGGTGATATATATGGAGTTTTTGGATATTCTGAATGAGGACGGAAACATTACGGGCATAACAAAGGAAAGAAGCGCAGTTCATGCAGACGGCGATTTGCACGGTACGGCGCATATTTGGGTTGTTAGAGTGTATGACGGAAGATTTCAGGTTCTTTTGCAAATGAGAAGCGAAGATAAGGACTCTCATCCGTCTTGCTTTGACACATCATCGGCAGGTCATATAAGCGCAGGTGACGGCTTTTTGGAAAGCGCCGTAAGGGAAGTTGCGGAGGAATTGGGACTTTACATAAATGAAAGCGACTTGGAGTTTATTTGCAGAATAAGAACTTACTCCGAGGGAGAGTTTTACGGAAAGGATTTTACAGACAATCAAATAACCAACGTATACCTTTTAAAAATAAATGTTGATATTAACGATATAACCGTACAAAAGTCGGAGATACAATATGTTGAGTGGCAGGACGGAGAATTTATTTTGGAAAGGCTCATCGAAAGAAACAAAGAATACTGTATAAATATTGACGAGTATAAGCGTGTATGGAATTATATTAACGACAAAGGCATTGACTGTATCGGCAGGTTTAAAAAGTATATATAAAACACTTGCGAATAATTTTGAGCGGCAATAATAAAAATATTTTTATGCAATATGCCGAAAAAATGAAAATTTTTTAGCAATTATGTACAGATTTTATTTTTTATTTCTTTAAAATTCATAAGCACTGACAGATAAAAAAATGTTATAATATTATTTGATTTAGAGGAATTATTTTTATTAAAGGTGATTTATATGGGCAAAATGTATAAGAAAAACTGCGGCTCCAAATGCGGAAAAGGCATAGGAGGGCAGGCTGTAATTGAAGGGGTTATGATGCGCGGCAAAACGGAGTATGTTTTGGCTGTGCGTGATATTGATAAAAAGAATATAAAAATAGAAAAAACAAAAATAAAAACTCCCGAAGAAAAGAATTTTTTTGTTAAGCTGCCTATTGTCAGAGGGGTCGCAGCCTTTGTTGAAAGCCTTGTTGTGGGAATGAAGGTTATTACACGTTCTGCGCAAATGGCAGGGTTAGATGATTTGACCGACGATACGGAAGAGGAGCCGGGCAAGTTTGAAAAATGGCTTTTGGACAAATTCGGGGACAAGCTTACAAACATACTTTTAGGCATTTCCGTTTGTGTTTCAATAGTTTTTGCGGTGGCTCTGTTTATGGTGCTGCCCGTTGTTTTAGGCTCTCTTATAAACAAAGTTATTAAGCTGGACAGTTGGGCCCTGGGCATTATAGAAGGACTTGTAAGGATTTTTATATTCCTGTTTTACATTGGTCTTACTTCTCTTCTTAAAGACATTAAAAGGCTGTATAAATATCACGGGGCGGAGCATAAAACCATAAACTGCTTTGAAAGCGGCGAGGAGCTTACGGTGGAAAATGTAAGGCAGTATACAAGGCTTCACAAAAGATGCGGTACAAGCTTTTTATTTCTGGTAATGATAATAAGTATGATTGTGTTTTTATTTTTAAGAACCGATGTTGTGCTTTACAGAATTTTATCAAGAATTATATTTGTGCCTGTTGTTGCGGGTTTATCCTACGAGGTTATTAAATGGGCAGGCAGAAATGATAATATTTTTGTGGATATTGTTTCTGCGCCGGGCAAGGCGTTGCAGCTTATAACCACAAAAGAGCCTGATGACGAAATGATAGAGGTTGCCATTGCTTCTCTTAAGGGTGTGCTTGAAGATGAGCCTGAAGAAAAGTAATGTTAAGAATATTTTAAAAGCAGTTACAAAAAGTCTTAAGGAAGCAGGAGATAATGAGGCTGACATTGACGGCGCTCTTATTGTTTCAAGCTGCCTTAATTTTACCAAAACAATGCTTTACAGTCATGATGACTATGAGCCTGCGGACAATGAGCTTAGAAAAATTGAGTATTTTTTAATAAAACGCAGACAGGGCTGCCCTATGGCTTATCTTTTAGGCGAGGCTTGGTTTATGGGACTGAAATTTTTTGTAAACGAGAGTACTTTAATACCCAGAGGGGATACAGAGGTACTTGTTGAAGCCGTACTTGATATTTGCGGAAAGAGAGCTTTTAAAAGGGGACTGGATATTGGAACGGGCAGCGGCGCAATTGCCGTAAGCATTGCTTATTATGCTAATGATGTTGAAATGACTGCCTGCGACATTAGCGCTTCCGCTCTTGAAACAGCTAAAAAAAATGCGGAGTTAAACGGTGTAAATATTAAATTTGTACAAAGCGACATATTTAACAATACGGAGGGGAGGTTTGATTTTATTGTTTCAAATCCTCCGTATATTAAAAAACGGGATATAAATAAATTAGATAAAAGTGTTAGGGACTATGAGCCTTTTTCCGCTTTGAACGGCGGCGCTGACGGACTTGATTTTTACAAAAAAATTACTTCACAGGCTAAAAAACATTTAAACAGGGGAGGACTTTTGGCATTTGAAATCGGCTTTGACCAAGGCGCTGATGTAATTGAAATTTTGCGTGATTACGGCTTTTTAAATATTATAAAGCTAAAGGATTTGGCAGGACTTGACAGGGTTGTTTTAGGCTATAACGGAGAAAACGCTTATGTTTGAAAGACTTTTTGAAATTGAAAAAAAGTTTGAAGATTTGACAGAAAGGATCGGCGACCCTGAAATTATTGCAAACAACGCTTTGTGGCGTTCTCTTATGAAGGAACACAGCGACTTGGAGCCTATTGTTGAAAAATACAGAGAGTATACCTCGGCGTGTAATGCCGTTGAGGAGGCTAAGGAGCTGCTTAACGAAAAAGGGGACGATGATTTTAGAGAGCTTGTAAAGGAAGAGCTTGACGAAAAGGAAAGGCTTTTAAAAAGCGCCTCGGAGGAGCTTAAAATATTGCTGCTGCCAAAAGATCCGAATGACGAAAAGAATGTCATTATGGAAATAAGAGGCGGCGCCGGCGGCGACGAGGCAAACATATTTGCGGGGGATTTATTCCGAATGTACTCCAAATATGCTGAAAAAATGAATTATAAAATTGACATTATGAATACTAATGAAGGCGACATGGGCGGCTTTAAGGAAATTACCTTTATGGTAAACGGAAAAGGCGCATACAGCCGCCTTAAATATGAAAGCGGTGTACACAGAGTACAGCGTGTGCCCGAAACGGAGTCCGGAGGGAGAATACACACCTCTACCGTTACGGTGGCGGTTTTGCCCGAGGCGGAGGAGGTTGACGTTAAGTTAGACCCGAAGGATTATCATTTTGATGTTTTCAGGGCAAGCGGAAACGGAGGACAGTGTGTTAATACCACGGATTCCGCCGTCAGGCTTACGCATCACCCCACAGGCATAGTTATTTCCTGCCAAGACGAAAAAAGCCAAAGGCAAAACAAGGAAAAGGCTCTTAAAATTTTAATGAGCAAGCTTTACCGGCTTGAGGAAGAAAAGCAAAATTCTCAAATTGCCGCCGAAAGGCGTTCTCAGGTTGGCAGGGGCGAGCGCAACGAAAAAATAAGAACATACAATTATCCTCAAAGCAGGGTAACGGATCACAGAATAGGTCTTACCATCCACCGCTTGGACGCAGTGCTGAACGGCGATTTGGATGAAATTATAGACAATTTAATTTTGGCTGACAGAAGCGAAAGGCTGAAGGATGACATTTAATGATTAGAAAGGGAGATTTACTATATGCAAATTGACAAGAAAATCTTTAAAAAGCAGCTTACGGAAAACGTAAAAACATTATCCAGAAAAACTATTGACAAGGCTACACCTCATCAGATTTATCAGGCTCTTGTATTTACCATTAGGGACTATGTTACCGACAAATGGATAGCTACCCATGATAAATATGATGAAACAGGCTGCAAAATAGTGTATTATCTTTCCATGGAATTTTTAATGGGAAGATTTTTAGGAAACGCTATTCTTAATATGCATCTTACAACAACGGTTAAAGAGGTACTTGAGGAGCTTAACATAGACTACAACCTCCTTGAGGACTCCGAGCGTGACCCGGGACTTGGAAACGGCGGCTTGGGCAGACTTGCGGCTTGTTTTCTGGATTCTCTTTCCACATTGGAATTACCTGCTTACGGCTGCGGTATTAGATACCACTACGGCATATTCGAGCAGAGGATTGAAAACGGCTATCAGGTGGAATATCCCGACAACTGGCTTCAGGACGGCGACCTTTGGGGCATCAGACGACCTGAAAACGCTCATGAAGTACGCTTTGGAGGACATGTTAGAGGAGTGCCTCAGGATGACGGACGTATTAAATATGTGCAGGAGGGCTATCAGTCTGTTTTGGCTGTGCCTTACGATTACCCTGTTGTCGGCTACAATAACAATACCGTAAACACATTAAGGCTTTGGGACGCAGAGGCAATGAACAAGTTTGATTTGAGAGCATACAATGCCGGCGACTATCAGAGAGCCAACGCAGAGGAAACACTTGCAAAGGTGCTTACAGAGGTTCTTTATCCTGCTGACGACCACATTGAGGGCAAGGAATTAAGGCTTAAACAGCAGTACTTTTTTGTATCCGCTACTGTTCAGAGAACTATTGAGAGGTTTAAGGAAAAGAACGGCAGCAACTTTGCGCTTCTTCCCGAAAAGGTTGCTTTCCAGCTTAATGACACACATCCTGCCGTAACCGTTGCGGAGCTTATGAGAGTGCTTATTGACGAAAACGATCTTGAATGGGACGAGGCATGGGAGATAACCAAAAAGACTTGCGCTTACACAAACCATACAATTATGGCAGAGGCTCTTGAAAAGTGGCCTATGGATCTTTTTTCAAGGCTCCTTCCGAGAATTTATATGATAGTTGAGGAAATTAACAAGAGATTTTGCGCTTTCCTTATTGATAAATACGGCAATGACTCCGAGAAGATAAGAAAAATGGCTGTTATTGCCGACGGGCAGATTAGAATGGCTTGGCTTGCCATTGTAGGCTCTCATTCCGTAAACGGTGTTGCGGCGCTTCACACCGAGATACTTAAAAATCAGGAGCTTAAGGATTTTTATGAAATTTATCCCGAGAAGTTCAACAACAAAACAAACGGTATTACTCAGAGAAGATGGCTGGGGCATGCAAACCCCGAGCTTGCGGAGCTTGTTACACAAACTATCGGCGACGGCTGGTATACGGATCTTTCTCAGCTTGAAAGGCTTGTTCCTTATGCCGAGGATGAAGCTTTCAGAAAGAGGTTTATGGAAATTAAGAGAAACAACAAGGTTAAGCTTGCCGCATATCTAAAGGAAACCAACGGCGTAGATATTGACCCCGATTCTATTTTCGATATTCAGGTTAAAAGACTTCACGAATATAAAAGACAGCTTCTTAATGTGCTGCACATAATTTCTCTTTACAACGAGCTTAAGGTAAATCCCGCTCTTGACATTGTTCCGAGAACATTTATATTTGGCGCAAAGTCTGCCGCAGGCTATTACAGAGCAAAGCTTATTATTAAGCTTATTAACACTGTTGCCGATGTTGTTAATAACGACCCTGAAATTAACGGCAAAATTAAGGTTGTTTTTGCTGAAAACTACAGAGTTTCGCTTGCTGAAAAGCTTATACCCGCAGCAGATGTTTCAGAACAGATTTCAACCGCATCCAAAGAGGCTTCAGGTACAGGCAATATGAAGTTTATGCTTAACGGCGCGCTTACAATAGGTACTCTTGACGGCGCAAATGTTGAAATGAGAGAAGAGGTTGGCGATGATAACATTTTTATTTTCGGCTTAACAGCCAAAGAGGTTATTGATACTTATGCTGAAAATAACTACAACCCTTGGGATGTTTACAACTTTGACGGCGATGTAAGAGGAGTTATGAACGCTCTTGTAAACGGTACTCTTGATGAAAACACAGAGCTTTTCAGAGAGATTTACAACTCACTGCTTAACGGTATTAACGGAAACAGGGCAGACGAGTATCTTGTTCTTAAGGACTTTGCCGCATATAAGGCCGCACAAGCGAAGATTGACGAAAAGTATAAGAACAGGGAAGAATGGGCTAAAATGGCTATTATGAATGTTGCAAAGAGCGGCAAATTCTCTTCAGACAGAACTATCCGCCAGTATGCGGACGAAATTTGGAATCTCAAGCCTGTTCATGTAGATGATACTGCCGAAAACTGATAATATAAGCATTTAGGCAATTGATCCGACCTGTTAAAGCAATTAATACGGCTTGAGGCAGGTCGGTTT
This sequence comes from uncultured Lachnospiraceae bacterium, assembly GCA_964388305.1. Lineage (GTDB taxonomy): Bacteria > Bacillota > Clostridia > Lachnospirales > CAG-274 > JAJQCI01. Next base: position 6,368 of record CAYMAA010000051.1, read on the forward strand.
TTATTGCCGGCGGCATATACATTTATTGGCAGTTTTGTATAATACTTGACTTTTTATCAAAATAGTTGTAATATTATTAATATTATTGCGGATTTAAAATAATAAAGGAGTATTGCGATATGAGTTTTACTAAAATCAGAAAAATGCCCGAAGCCGAAGAGGTTAGAGCTGAGATGCCCATGCCCGAGGAGCTAATTAAAATTAAGGCAAAAAGAGATAGAGAGCTTAAAGATATTTTTGAGGGAAAGGACGACAGGTTTATTGTTATAATTGGGCCTTGTTCCGCAGACAGTGAAGAGCCTGTTTGCGAATATATCAGCAGACTTGCCAAGATCAACGAAAAGGTTAAGGACAGGCTTTTTTTAATACCTCGCATTTACACAGCAAAGCCGAGGACTACAGGCGAGGGTTACAAGGGGATTATGCACCAGCCAGACCCTGAAAAGAGCCCTAATATGCTTAACGGTATTTTGGCGCTTAGAAGGCTTCATATAAGAGTAATAAGAGAAAGCGGACTGACAGCGGCTGACGAAATGCTTTACCCCGTAAATCTGCCATTTGTAGACGATATACTTTCTTATATAGCTGTTGGCGCAAGAAGTGTTGAAAATCAGCAGCACAGGCTTACGTCCAGCGGTATAGATGTGCCTGTTGGCATGAAAAACCCAACCTCGGGAGATTTAAGCGTTATGTTTAACTCCATAAAGGCGGCGCAGGCAGAGCATGAGTTTGTTTACAGCGGTTATGAGGTTTATACAAGCGGAAATCCTTACGCACACGCAATTTTAAGGGGGTCTACAAACAAGCACGGCAATCATCAGCAGAATTATCATTATGAGGATCTTATGCTTACGGCTGAGTTTTATGCCAAGGGAAATTATAAAAACCCCGGTATTATTGTTGACGCAAACCACTCCAACTCTCAAAAGAAGTTTAAGGAGCAGCCGAGAATTGTAAGCGAGGTGCTTCACAGCAGAAGGTACAATCCTGTGCTTAAAAATGTTGTAAAGGGTATGATGATAGAAAGCTATCTTATTGAGGGCAATCAGCCTATATGCCACAATTATATTCCCGGAAAGTCAATTACGGACGCCTGCCTTGGATGGGAGGATACTGAAAAGCTCCTTTATTTTATGGCTGAACAGGTATAAAATTTTAATAAAAAAGGTGCGGCTGAACATAAGCCGCACCGATTTTTTTGTATGAAAATTATGAAAATGCTTCTCCCACAACGTGAACCTTTATTGTGTTTGTATTGCCTGTTTTGCCAACGGGTGTTCCGCCAACAAGCACTACAATGTCGCCGTCCTTGATGTAGCCGTCCTCCCTGCATTTATCTACGGAAACCTTAAAAAGGTCTGAGGAATTGGTACGCACAAAAGGTATAATGCCGGGAACCGTACCCCAAACAATATTCAGCTGACGTGCTACGGAGGGGTTTGCCGTGTAGCCGTAAAGGGTTACATCGGGGCGGAATTTTGCAAGCTTGAAAATTGTAAAGCCTGAGTTTGAAACGGCAATTATGCCCTTTGAGCAGAGATCTGAAGAAGATGTGGCAACTGCGTGGCAAACAGCGTTTGTAATATCCGTAAGCTGTGCCTTGCCGTTTACTTTAAAGTTGGAAACGTAGTCGATAGAGCTTTCAATGCTCTCCGCAATATGCACCATTGCCGTAACCGCCTCTACGGGGTAGCTGCCTTTTGCGGACTCGCCGGAGAGCATAATAGCGTCTGTTCCGTCATAAATTGCATTGGCAACGTCAGAAGCCTCGGCTCTTGTGGGGCGAGGGTTATGCACCATGGACTCTAACATTTGTGTTGCCGTAATTACGGGTATACCCTTGTCGATACATTTATGTATCATTTGTTTTTGAACAACGGGTACTTCTTCAAAAGGTATTTCCACACCCAAATCGCCCCTTGCGACCATTATGGCATCTGTTACGGAAAGTATTTCGTTAAGGTTTTTAACACCCTCTCGGGATTCTATTTTTGAAATGATTTTGATTGACTGACCGCCGTTTTGTTTGAGGACTCGTTTTATGGCAAGGACGTCCTTTGCGGAACGAATAAAAGATGCGGCAATATAGTCAAAGCCATGCTCTATACCGAATTTTATATCGTCAAGGTCTTTTTGTGTGAGAGATGGCAGGTTTACTTTTACATCAGGCAAATTTATGCCTTTATGAGAGCCTAAAATACCGTCATTTTTAACGGTGCATATAACTTCATTGCCTTTTATGCCTGTTACAATAAGCTCAATTAAGCCGTCATCAACAAGTACCCTTGCGCCTGTTTTAAGGTCATTGGGGAAGTCCTCATAGGTTACTGAAACGCAATTTTCATCACCTATAACTTCATCGGTGGTAAAAATGAATGTTTGACCCTTTTTAAGATGTACATTTTCTTCCTTAAGGGCGCCTGTTCTTATTTCCGGCCCTTTAGTATCCAAAATGAGAGGAATGGGGAGATTAAGCTCTTCTCTTACTTCTTTAATATTATTTATTACGGGCAAGTGGGACTCGTGAGAGCCGTGGGAAAAATTGATACGGCAGGCATTGATTCCCGCTTTCATAAGGCTGCGGAGCATTTCCTTAGTGTTGCTGGCAGGGCCTATAGTGGCTACAATTTTAGTTTTTCTCATAAACAAAACACCCTCCTTTATTGTTAGCTTTACCTATTTAGTTAATTTTATATCATTTGTTATATAAAAGTCAAGCATTTTGAGCATATTTAACAAAATATTTGCATTTATCAGGAATTTGAAAAAGATATTGCAAAGACGGAGTAAGGCGGTATAACATAAACAACAAGACCGTTTCAAGCTTTCGGTGTTTACGCAAGGCTTGAAACGGTCTTTTATATTGTATTAAAGATTTGATTTATGCTTTTGGAAAGCTATAAGCGCTGTTTATGACCTTTTTCATAATGTGCGCGGCATCTGCTGAGGTTACGAGGGTATCATCATTTACATCTGCCACGTCATTTGAAAGATCCCAGCCGGTTTTAGCGACCTCCGGGTTAAGGGCATAAGCAAGCACAATTGAGGCATCGTTTGCGGTGATAATGCCGTTTACATCTGTATCGCCCAAAAGCTTATCGGTTGGCGGAGTCGGGTCATCGGGTGTATCATCAACAACCTTTCCAACGGTAAGATTTGCAACGGAAATATTTCTTGCGCTCTTTTTTGATGTTGTGGTGAAGAATGAGCTTACACTGCCAACATCAAGTCCGTCAACATGAACGGAGCTTCCGTTTACGGTTACATCTGCCGATTTATTATCAATATCAATTTCTATTCTAAAGGTATAATCGGTGTTTGCGCTGATTGTTCCGCCGATGGTTGTATGGGTCTGTGTACCTGCGGAATCTGTCGTTCTGACACAGAGAGTTTTATTTGAATCGGTTGCAAAGCTTATTATATCGTCCTTTACCGCTCCGTTTACACCTGTTCCCGCTATTGTTGCAAGCGCCCATTTACTTGAGCTGCTGCTTGGGTTTACGGTTCCCTTAATTACAACCGTACCATTGGTTTGCTCCTCAAAAGGCACACTGAGAGTAGCCGCCGCAGTTGTTGAGGAGTCCGTCAAATACCAAGTGTCTGCAGGCTCGTTGTATGTTACGGAAATTCCGCTGCCCGTATCTCCCGATGTATCGCTGCTAAAGCCTGTTACAGCCTCGCCCAAAGGAATGTTTTGAACATTTGCCTCTGTTGCAGGCTCTGCAGTTGTTTGCGTTGTGGTTTCCGTTGAGGCTTCCGCTGTGGTTGATTCCGTTGATGTTTCAACCTCGCCCGGGTCTGCTCCGTCAAACTCCTGTACTTCGATATAATAAATATCTACATTAGACGCAGGCTTAAAGGAATAAGTTCCTGTTTCCAAAAGGTTGATTGTTGTTAAAACACTGCCGCCCTTACTGCCTGTTTGGAATGTGCCGTGATAAACCGCATCTTCATTAGCTGAGTTGGAAAGCGTCATTCTTACAGGCGCTGAGGCGGAGCTTCCTGCAATTATAGTAAATTTAGCATTAGAGCTTGTGGTAAAGCTGATTGTGCCTGCTCCGCTGAACTTTCCCGAATAGGAGTAATACTCTGAATTGCGATAACCCGACGCTGAGCCTGTTCCGCATGTGCCTGCTCCGCTAAAGTATGTACCCGTTCCGTTAATTCCGCCATAGGACGCTCCCGTTGAGCCGCTTGTTTCGGGGTCATAGTAAAATCTTCCCGTAGGTGTACCCGTTACGGCAGGAGGTGTTATTTCATCGGTTATTTTGATACTTGCAGTTTTAATAGCTCCGCTGTTTTCCAAAGCTATTGTTTTTGCATCCTCCGGGGTGTTCAGCTCATAATTCATAGATGCAATATAGCCGCTTGCATCGAAGTTGTTATATGTATAGCCGCCGCCTATTGTTGTAAAGTCCGTGGCTGTCATTCTGTATTCTCTTGAGGGCGCATTGAAATAGTCAATACCCTCGGCGCTTTCTCTTGTGTTTACCATTACGTTGTTATATGCCTTTATAACACCTCCGTCATTATCGGAAAATTTGGAGGCATATCCTCCCTGAGAAGAAGTGAGGAAAGGTGAGGAGGCATCTTCAAAATAATTGTTTTCCGCAAAAATGCTTGAATTGCAGGTTGCGCCAATGCCGTAAGAAACCGTATCCTTATAATAGTTATTATAAACGTGGATATTGTGCCATCTTACTCTCGGCGTACGCTGATTTGTTCCGTCAAAGAAGTTGTGATGGAAGGTTATATCTCCCGTAGATTCTCTGCTTGTGGAGCTTGAGCCTATAAGAGAGGTTTTATCCGTGTTGGAAAAATGGTTATAAGAAACCGTTACATTGTCACATTCTCTAAGGTCGCAGGAGCCGTCGCCGTGGAGCTTATCTCTTTCCGCAGTGCTGTCCTTGGGATTATAGCCTGAATAAAATGTATTGTTATGCACCCAAAGCTTTTTGGCGTTTTCAAAGCCTACGGCATCCTCTACATAGTCTACAAAATTCAAATTTCTGAATTCGGTATCGGAGTTATCTCCCGAGCCGATGCCCCAGCCGGAGAAGCCTGATTCCGGCCCTATGCCCTCGATTGTAACGCCGCAGGTATTTTTCCACATACCCGGTGAGGTTGCTGAGCTTGAAAGGGGTGTTACCTTTCCCACAACTCTCAAAATAACGGGTTTTCCGCCGTTAAGGCTGTTAAAGCTGCCTAATATGCTTGTTATGGATTTGTTGTTATAAACGCTTGATTTATTTTCTTCCGTTAAATAAATAATCAAAGCATCATCCTCGGGAGTTCCGTCCGCCTTATAAGCGCCGGGAGCATCGGAGGTTCCGTCAAAGGCAAAACCGGATCTGTCGTAAGGGACAGGTGTTGCGGTATAGTTGATTACGGCGGTTCCTTCACTGTTTACAATTTTTACATCATAGCTGACATTTCCCTTAATTCCGGGGATATCCACTCTGTAGTTATTTGCGGAAATATTTCTTACAAGCGGGTCATCTGCCTTAACGTAAGAAGAGTCGGGTTGGGAGCTTTCCTTATAATATGC
>CAYMAA010000052.1:0-11869 GCA_964388305.1 uncultured Lachnospiraceae bacterium
TTGATAAAAAAGAACTCATAAGCTCCGTATAAGTGCCGACAGTGGGACTCGAACCCACACACCCTTGCGGATAACAGATTTTGAGTCTGTCGCGTCTGCCAATTCCGCCATATCGGCCAATGCAATAATTATTTTATCAAACACTTCCAATTCTGTCAACCCCTTTTTTATAAAACATCTATAATCGCCATTGTCACACAATAACGCAAATTTCATAATATACACTATGAGAGGGGAAAACAAAATAAATTTTAGGAGGTATATTATGAGCGCTTTTGATATGAACAGCTGCGGATGCTGCGGCTTAAACAATACAATTAAAGACGAATGTTTAATTGCATTTAAGGTTTATGACTTTTTCAGAATACAGGAATGTTTAACATTTGACAATATAGGCTATGCAAGAGCAGCCGAAACAGCAAATACAGACGGCAGTACAATTAATGAGGGAGATGTTATTATTCCGCCGGCAAACACCGCCGCCGTAACAATTAAGGATTTTGAAATTGACAAGGTAAATGTTATTAACAAGAGGAAAAATCCATTCAGAAAAGGATACTATGATGTGGAATTGCAGTTTATATTTGTTTATAAATTAAGATTTGACGACCAGCTCGGAAACAGCTTAGGCTGCGTACTTGCCACAAGCACATTTACCGCAAAGGTTACGCTTTTCGGGTCTATTGATACTGATATTAACCTTTCTACAGATTTATTCAGCTGCTGCAACAACGGCGTCACCCTTGAAGCAAATCCCTTTATTTGGGTTGAAAGCAAGGCAATCCCTCTTGCTGCGGAGCTTGCTTACAATGAGTGCTGCTGCAACAGCGACGGTTCTTCTCCGTTAACGGGCGTAAAGGTTACAATCGGTCTTTTTGCGATAATTAAGCTCTTCAGAATTGTCAACCTTCTTGTGGAGAGCAAAGGCTTCTGTATTCCCGAAGAGAATGATGCCGTTCAGTCTACGGATCCATGCGAATTTTTTGAAAACCTTGATTTTCCCATGGACTCCTTTGCGCCTCCTCAAAAGCCCGAATTTAACGCAGGCATTTCCTCAAACATTCCAGCAAAGTCAAAAAAGGACAGTGATGACAAAACAAACGACAGCGGCAGCAGTAACTGCGGATGCGGCTGCGGCTGCGGCTGCTGAAATATACAAGCCGTTGTGCCCGGCCTGAGGCGCGCAGCCTGCCAAACAACGGCATTAACAATGTTTAAGTAATATTTTTCCTCCCTGCGCATATTTTAAAATAAAGACAAAATTATGCAGGGAGGAAATTTTATGGACAGATATGAAATTTACAAAGATATAGAAACCCGATGCGGCGGAAACATTTACATAGGGGTGGTAGGCCCTGTGAGAACAGGAAAATCCACATTTATAAAAGCATTTATGGAGGAGCTTGTTTTGCCCAATATCGCAAACACTCACGAAAAAAAGCGTGTACGGGACGAAATCCCCCAAAGCGGCGATGGCAAAATTATTATGACAACAGAGCCAAAATTTATTCCGGGTGAGGCAGTAAAAATAAATTTGGATAACACCATAGAGTTTTCCATAAGGCTTATAGACTGCGTTGGCTATATGGCGGAGGGCGCAACGGGATATATGGACGGAGATGCTCCGAGAATGGTAACAACACCATGGTCGGAAGAAAAAATCCCCTTTGAGCAGGCGGCGGAAACAGGCACAAGAAAAGTAATTAACGACCATTCCTCCATAGGAATTGTCGTAACAACAGACGGTTCGGTTACAAACCTGCCAAGAGAAGCATACATACCTCCCGAGGAAAGAGTTGTAAACGAGCTTAAAGCAATCAATAAGCCTTTTGTTGTGCTGTATAACACAAACACCCCCACGGCGGAAAAAACAATAAATGAGGCAAAAGCCATGGAGAAAAAATACGGAGTTACGGTTATCCCCATAGACTGCCTGAAGCTTAAGGTTGAAAACATCGAGTACATATTGGGAGCAGTTTTAAGGGAATTTCCCATAACAGAAATCAAATTCCGCCTTCCGGGCTGGATTGACCCTCTCCCTGATGATAACCCTATAAAAAATGCCTATATTCAAAGCATATTATGCGGAGCTGAAAGTATTAACCGCATTAAAGACGTTGATAATATGCTTGATATTGTACTTCAAAACGAAAACACAAAAAAGGCGTCTGTGGAAAAAATTAATTTAAGCGACGGCAGTGCGCTTATAGATATAGCTGTAAACGACAATCTTTTCTACAAAACCTTAAGCGAAACCACGGGAACAGACATTTTTTCGGACAGTCAGCTTATTTCCACCATAAAACAGCTTTCAGCGGCAAATGCGGAGTACAACAAAATTAAAAATGCCCTTAATGAGGTAAATGTTAAAGGCTACGGCGCTGTTGCGCCTCAGCTTACGGAAACCCGCCTTGACGAGCCTGAGCTTATAAAGCACGGTGGAAGCTACGGAATTAAAATGAAAGCAAAGGCATACAGCCTTCATTTAATAAAAGCTCCGCTGGAAACAGAGGTTGCGCCTATTGTAGGCACGGAGGAGCAAAGCCGTGAACTGCTTAATTATTTAAAAGAGCAGTATAAAAACAACCCCGAAAAAATCTGGAGCTATAACATTTTCGGAAAAACTCTTGCGGATTTGGTTAATGACGGTCTTAACAACAAACTTACAAATATGCCCGAACAGGCTCAGCTAAAGCTGTGTAAGGCTGTAGAAAAAATAATAAACCACGGAAGCGGCGGAATTATATGTATTCTTATCTGAAATTTATATTACAAAAAGCTCCCCGTAATTGAGGAGCTTTTAATTTATATGTTAAACTTAATTAAGCCTTAGGCCCTGCCTCGGCAATGTTCTTTGGCATATTGGGGTACTTCTTGGAGAAGTTGTCGTGGAACATCTTCGCAAGGTTCTTTGCCGCTTTGTCATAAGCCGCCTTGTCATCCCAAGTATCTCTCGGGTTCATAATCTCGGAAGGTACGTTAGGACAAGTCTGAGGAACATCAAGATTAAATACATCGTTATGCTTATATTCAACATTGTCAAAATCGCCGTTTAAAGCCGCTGTAACCATAGCTCTTGTATATTTAAGCTTCATTCTGCTGCCAAGCTTTCCGTCACCGGATGCAGGGCCGCCTGTCCAGCCGGTATTTACAAGATAAACCTTTGTGCCGTACTTATCAAGCTTTTCACCAAGCATATTAGCATATACTGAAGGATCCATTGGCATAAATGGCTCACCGAAAAGTGTTGAGAATGTAGGCTGTGGTTCTTTAACACCTCTCTCGGTACCTGCAAGCTTGGATGTAAAGCCTGTTACAAAGTGATACATAGCTGCATTTTTATCAAGCTTGGAAATTGGAGGAAGTACACCGAAAGCATCTGCTGTAAGGAAAATAACAACCTTAGGTATTCCGCCCTCTCCCGGTATAGCAGAGTTGCTGATAAAGTCTACAGGATAACCAACACGAGTATTTTCTGTAAGTGTTCTGTCGGCAAAATCAAATTCTCTTGTGTTTTCGTCCATAATAACATTTTCCACAAGGCTGCCGAATTTAATTGCATGATATATTTCAGGCTCGTTTTCTTCTTTAAGGTCGATACACTTAGCGTAGCAGCCGCCCTCAAAGTTGAAGATGCCTGTTTCGGACCAGCCATGCTCGTCATCGCCGATAAGCTTTCTTGCGGGGTCTGCCGAAAGAGTGGTTTTACCTGTGCCTGAAAGACCGAAAAATACGGCTGTTTCGTGTGTTTCGGGATCCATATTTGCGGAGCAGTGCATAGGCAGCACATTTTCCTTTGGCATTAAGTAATTCATTACAGAGAATACACTCTTCTTAATCTCTCCCGAGTAAGCGGAGCCTGCAATAATAACTTCCTTCTGCTCATAATCAACAATAATAGCCGCTTCGGAATGAACTCCGTCAATCTCCGGTATACACTTGAAGCCGGGCGCCACAATAATGGTAAAGTCAGCCTCGCCATAGTTGGCAAGCTCTTCCTCTGTAGGACGAATTAATAACTGATGAATAAATAAGTTCTGACAGGCTCTTTCATTTACAATTCTGAACTTCTTCTGATTTTCCTTGGAAGCGCCTGCAAAACCGTCAAATATAAATACTTCTCTGTTCTGAAGATATGCAACCATTTTAGACCTGATTGCGTTAAACTTCTCTTGAGAAATCGGGCGGTTAACCTTGCCCCATGCAATACTGTCGTGAACAGCAGGTGTATCTACAATAAATTTATCTTCGGGAGAACGGCCTGTGTACTTGCCTGTTTTAATAACCAAAGCGCCTGTATTGCTAAGCTCGCCCTCACCTCTTCTGAGAGCAGCCTCAACAAGCTTGGCAGGAGCCAAATTTCTGTAAACTGCTTTAGGACTGATAATTCCTAACTTTTCTAATCCAAATGTTTCCATTTTTAAACCTCCTATTATTATATTCTTAAATTTTTAACCACACAAGCTGTGCCTAAGCAGCACAGCCGCTGCAGAGTACAAACGGATCTTTCTTCCAAAATCTTCTGCAAACAATGTAGATTATACACGATTTTCCCCAATATTTCAATATTAAATCTTAATAAAAATATTAACGGACAATTTGCGTTTTTATACTTTTTTTACAACATTTAGATTTAAAAGAACACTCTTTCCTCAATATAAGCTTTAAGTCCGCTGATTTTAATTCTCTCCTGCTCCATTGTATCCCTGTTTCTAACGGTAACACAACCGTCCTCCTTGGAGTCAAAATCGTAAGTAACGCAGAAAGGCGTTCCAATTTCGTCCTGTCTGCGGTAACGCTTGCCTATGGAAGATGCGTCATCATAATCTACCGCAAAATATTTGGCAAGCTCTGCGTAAACCTCCTGAGCCTCCGCTGCGAGCTTTTTGGAAAGAGGCAAAACGGCAGCCTTGTATGGAGCTATAGCAGGATGAAAACGGAGTACCGTTCTTACATCGCCGTTTTCAAGCTCCTCTTCCTCATAAGCCTCGCATAAAAATGCGAGAGTAACTCTGTCTGCGCCGAGAGACGGCTCAATAACATAAGGAATGTACTTTTCGTTTGTTGCCGGGTCAAAATAGTCCATAGCCTCACCTGAGTGTGTCTGGTGTGCGTTAAGGTCAAAATCCGTTCTGGATGCAATTCCCCAAAGCTCCCCTCTTCCAAAAGGAAATTCGTACTCAATATCCGTTGTGGCGTTGGAGTAATGAGCAAGCTCCTCCTTGGAGTGGTCACGCATGGAAATATTTTCTTCCTTAATGTTAAGAGAAATAAGCCAATCGTGGCAAAAATCCTTCCAATATTTGTGCCACTCAAGCTCTGTGCCGGGCTTGCAGAAAAATTCAAGCTCCATTTGCTCAAACTCTCTTGTACGGAAAGTAAAATTTCCCGGCGTAATTTCGTTACGGAAGGACTTTCCTACCTGCCCGATGCCAAAGGGCACTTTTTTACGGGCAGTTCTCTGAACATTTTTAAAGTTTACAAAAATACCCTGCGCCGTTTCGGGACGGAGATAAACAACATTCTTTTCGTCCTCCGTAACCCCCGCATGGGTTTTAAACATAAGGTTAAACTGACGAATATCCGTAAAATTGTGAGCGCCGCAGGAAGGACACGGAATATTGTTTTCTTCAATATAATTCTTCATCTTCTCGTTGCTCCAGCCGTCGCAGGCAACATCCAAACCGTTTTCCTTAACATAGTCCTCAATAATATTGTCCGCTCTAAAACGCTCATGGCACTCCTTGCAGTCCATAAGCGGATCGTTAAAGCCTCCTACATGACCCGATGCAACCCAAACCCGGGGATTCATAAGTATGGCGCAATCCACACCCGTGTTATAAGGACTTTCCTGTATAAACTTTTTCCACCATGCACGCTTAACATTGTTTTTAAGCTCTACTCCCAAAGGGCCGTAGTCCCATGTATTTGCAAGACCTCCGTATATTTCCGATCCCGCATAAACAAAACCTCTTGCCTTTGCCAAAGCAACCACCTTGTCCATTGATTTTGCTGACATAATAAACCTCCGTTTTTTTCAAATAAAAAAGCATTTACACATTCAGGGACGAAAGATAATCTTCCGCGGTTCCACCCTGATTGGCAAATACCCGACTTTTAAACTTGCTCAGAAGCGCCGCCAAAAAGCCGCCCCTGCCTGCCTTTCACCGCCGCAGACTCGCTAAACGGAGCTTATTGCTTTTATTCCTCTTCATCATAGCAAACATTTTTCAATTTATATCATTCTACCAAATTTTTTATTAAAAGTCAAGCCAAATTTTTTATAATAATAATTGCATAATTGTATGCTTGCTTCGTCAGAGAATGATGTAAAATTATTCGGCGTTATATTAACTATTCTGTTGAATTTTTTGCCAAACAGCTAAAAAACAAATATAAAATCGCAACAGCGGTAACAACTCCGCAAAAATCTATAAAAACATCAAAAATCTTAGGCGTTCTGCCATCGGACAAATTTTGGCTAAGCTCATCAAGCACCGCTATGCAAAGTCCCGCAGGAGGCGCAATTAAACTCCCCTTCTTATAATCTTCCGTAAAGCTTACAACGTCCAAAAATAAAAGTCCTCCCAGTACCCCGTACTCGGAATAATGCGCAATTTTACGCAAAACATACTCCGTAAGCACATCTCCAAAGCCCGCTTTGCCCAAAAGCAAATTAATGTACCTCAAAAGTCCCATGCTCAGCTCAGATGAGTCTTTACTGTTATATGAGGACATTGCAAAAATAAAGTACAGCGCCAAAAAAGTTAATATAATAAGTACCGCCCTTACAATTCCGTTTTTTAAAAATCCGTACATTTTTAAAATACCCCCGTCAAAAGAGCCGCCTTAACAACCAAATCCGTTAAAAGCTCTCCCGTTTTAAGTCTGCCCCCAAGCATAAGCTTTATTCTTCCAAGGCCTTTTTTGTAATCAACAATGTCTTTGGCGAGTCTGCGGTTTTCCTCACTCATAATATTACCGTAATATTTAAGCAAAAGCTCTGCTTCGTCTGCCCTTAAAAACAGCTCTCCCCTTTTAATCCCCATAAAATATCTTTTTATTCGGCTTAAAAAATCCGCCCTTTCTCCAATAGCGTTTCCCTCGTGCTGACGATATAAAATGTAAGCCTCGCTGTCATAAAAAACGTCCGCCCCTATCGCAAAAGCCGCCCTGTAAATCCATGTATCGTGCATGCTTATTTTGTCGCAGCATATACCCTTCAGCCTTTCCATAAGCCTTTTGTTAAAAACAACCGTGCAGCCTGCGGCATAATTTTTAGCCATAGCCGCCCCAAAGCAAAGCCTCGGCTTGCTTCTGCTTACGCCCAGCCTGTTAAGGTCTTTGTCCGCAATTATCCTTTCGGAAAAATATAATGCTTCCCTTTCACTTTTTTTTAAAAATCCAACCGCCCTTTCAAGCTTTTCCGGCAGCCAGAAATCGTCCTGATCGCAAAATGCGTAAAAATCACTTTCACCGCATTTTTCAATTAAATCAAAAAAGCTCCTTTTCGCCCCAATGTTTTTACCCTTGTAAAATTCAATTCTGCCGTCATTAAAGCCTTTTACAGCTTTTTCCGAGCCGTCTGTTGAGCCGTCATCTCTTATAAGCAGCTTTACATCAATGTTTGTCTGATTTAAAACACTTTCTATCTGCTGTTTTATAAACCGTTCTCCGTTGCAGACAGACATTAAAACCGTAACTTTCATTTTAATCTCTCCAAATCAAAAACCTCTTGGCTTTATGTGCTAATTCTACCACATTTATATTATTCTTTCAAATTATATTAAATGAAAACCGTCCTTGTTATACAAAATATTTATAAACAACCAGCAATACACCGTAAATTACCGGCTGATGAATAATATAAATCAAAAGCGAGCGCCTGCCTAAAAATTCAAGGGGTTTAAACCTAAATGTATTGAGATATTTTAAAAGGTCGGCTTTTTTTATAAAAGCATATAAATAATAGCCAAAGCCAAACATAAAAATCCACGGTATTAAAGGAAAATAATCCGAGGAATAAAACCCCTCATAAGGAAAACCCAAAAATGCGGTAAACATATTATAACCGCCAAATTTACTTATATCCCCAAGTAAAATATACAGCAAAAGGCACAGTAACATACCGGGTAAAGGCTTTACATTGCTTAAATTTGTGTCCAACGGCACAAACAATGCCATAGAAACCCCCAAAAATGTTAATATGCCAAAAACAATTCTTCTTTCATACATAAACAGCGCCGTAAAAAGACTTACAAGCACGCCAAGAGCAAAAACTACCCCTGCCCTTTTCAGCCGCCGTTTTCCAAGCCTAAAGCAAAATCCGCTTATAATTATAAATCCAAGGCAAATAAATCTTTCCCAAAAAAAGCCAAAATCGCCCACAAACCAATCCGCTTTAAACTCAAATAAATATACCATATCCCATAATAAATGGTAAATAACCATATTTACAATAATAAAGCCTCTTAAAAGGTCAATGCTGCCGTATCTGCCGTTCATTTGCCAAATAGTCCTCAACAGCGCAAATAAGCGCCTTAACCTGTTCATCAGTGCCTACGGTTATTCTCAAATAATTTTTAATTCTCTCACCGTTAAAATGCCTTACATATATCTTTTTTGAGCTTAAATACTCAAACAGTCCGCAGCAGTCGCAGCCCTCTTTTGTTGTAAATACAAAATTTGCGGAAGATGGCAGGGTTGTAAAACCAAGCCTGTTAAGCTCGTTTGTTAAATATGCCCTTGTGGACTTAATTTTTCCAACACATTCATTAAAATAATCATTGTCCTTAATTGCCGCCGTTCCCGCAGCCTTTGCAAGAGTGTCTATTGTGTAGGAGTTGAAGGAATTTTTTACAGCCTCCAAAATTCCTATAAGCTCCTTGTTCGCAAAAGCATAGCCAAGCCTTGCGCCAGCCAACGCACGGGACTTTGAAAATGTCTGCACAACCACAAGATTATCGTATTTGTCAATAAGCCTGCTAACACTGCCCTCATCGCAAAAGTCCACATAAGCCTCGTCTATAATAACAACGCTGTCCCTGTTTTTTTCAATTATTCTTTCAATGTTTTCTTTCTTCTCATAAATTGCCGTAGGCGCATTGGGGTTTGGTATAACAACACCCCCGTTTTCCTCAAAAAAGCCCTCAACATCTATTGTAAAGTCATTTTTTAAAGGAATTGTTTTGTAAGGTATTTTAAAAAGCTCTGCCCATACATTGTAAAAGGAATAGGTTATATCGGGAAACAAAACAGGCTTTTGAGAGTTGAAAAATGCCTTAAAGCAAAATGCCAAAACCTCGTCGGAGCCGTTGCCCAGAAACACCTGTTCTCCCTTAACGCCGTATTTTTCACCTAAAAGCCGCCTTAACTCATTGCAATTAAAGTCGGGGTATAAATTAAGCCTGTTGGCGTCAAAGTCCGCAATCGCCTCCGAAACCTTTGGGGAGGGAGCGTAGGGACATTCGTTTGTGTTAAGCTTAATAAGCTCCTTCTCCTGCGGCTGTTCTCCGGGTACATAAGGCACAATATCAATCATCTTTTTCTTTAGTTCAACATTCATTTATATCATCTCCAAAGCGTTGTATTTGCAAAAAACTTAATTATCCGCAAAAATAATAACATAATATGAAAGACCTGTCAACAAGGGTTTTTCCGCCTGATATTGTATAATTATCGCAAATAACCGATCCGTAATTTCAGTATCCAATAAAAAATATTATTTTTATGTAAATACATATTGAAAAATTGTGAATTTTGATGTATATTAAAATAAATGATTATGCGTTTAAGCCCGTTAGCGGCTTATATGAAAGGAGATACTAACAATGTATAAAATTGTCAGCAAACAACAATTGACGGACAATATTTATTATATGGATATTCTTGCTCCAAGAATAGCCGCATCCTGCAAACCGGGTCAGTTTGTAATAGTTATAAAGGACGAACATGGCGAAAGAATACCCCTTACCATTGCGGATTATGACGCCGAAAAAGGCACGGTGGCAATAGTTTTCCAAACAGTAGGCAAGTCTACCATAGAGCTTGCAAAATATAACGAGGGCGATGAGGTTTTCAGCTTTGTGGGCCCTTTGGGCAGACCAAGCGATTTGTGCGGTTTATCTGCGGAAGAGCTTAAACGGAAAAAAATTGTTTTCATAGCAGGCGGTGTCGGTACTGCCCCCGTTTATCCGCAGGTAAAATATCTCCGCTCCTTAGGTGTGGATTGTGATGTCATTGTAGGCGCAAGAAGTAAAAATATACTTATTATGCTGGATAAAATGGAAAAGGCTGCCGCAAACCTTTACATAGCAACAGACGACGGCTCCTACGGCTTTAAAGGCAACGGCAGTCAGCTCCTCACAAAGCTTGTTAAGGAGGACGGCAAGGAGTATAACCACGCTGTTGTTATAGGCCCTATGATAATGATGAAGTTTACTTCCCTTACAACAAAAGAGCTTAACATACCGACTATTGTCAGCTTAAACCCCATTATGGTAGACGGTACGGGTATGTGCGGCGCCTGCCGTGTTACCGTAGGCGGCGAGGTTAAGTTTGCCTGCGTGGACGGGCCTGAGTTTGACGGTCATAAGGTGAATTATGACGAGGCTATGAGAAGGCAGACAATGTATAAAACGGAAGAAGGCAGGGCCATTCTTGCAATGGAAGAAAAAGACGATAACCATGTATGCGGATGCGGAGGTGCTGAATAATGGCATTAAGTATGAAAAGAGTTCCCGTAAGAGAACAGGACCCAAAGGTAAGAGCCGCAAACTTTGATGAGGTTTGCCTTGGCTATAATTCGGAAGAAGCTATGGAAGAGGCTAAACGCTGCTTAAACTGCAAAAACCCAAAATGCGTCAGCGGCTGCCCCGTTTCAATAAATATTCCTGCGTTTATAAAGCTCGTTAAGGAGGGTGATTTTGAAGCGGCAGCAAAGGAAATTGCCAAATATTCCGCTCTTCCGGCGATTTGCGGCAGAGTATGCCCTCAGGAAAGCCAGTGCGAGGGTAAATGCGTTATGGGCATTAAGGGCGACCCTGTTTCAATAGGAAAGCTGGAAAGATTTGTAGCAGACTGGTCACATGATAATAATATAGACCTTTCCGCCAAGCTCCCCTCCAACGGTAAAAGGGTTGCCGTTATAGGCGCAGGCCCTGCAGGTCTTACATGCGCGGGAGATTTGGCTAAACAAGGCTACTCCGTTAAGGTTTTTGAGGCGCTTCATAAAACAGGCGGTGTTCTTTCTTACGGAATACCCGAGTTCCGTTTGCCAAAGGACAGAATTGTGGCAAAGGAAATTGAATGTATAGAAAAATTAGGCGTAGAGTTTGAAACAGACGTTATTATAGGTAAAACTATAACAATAGACGAGCTTATTGAAAAGGAAGGCTATGACGCCATATTTATAGGCTCGGGAGCAGGCTTGCCGCGTTTTATGGGTATCCCGGGGGAAATTGCCAACGGCGTGGTTTCCGCCAATGAGTACCTTACAAGAGTAAACCTTATGAAAGCATACAGAGATGATTACGATACTCCCGTTAAGCTTGCCAAAAAAGTATGTGTTGTGGGCGGCGGAAACGTAGCAATGGATGCGGCAAGAACCGCTCTCCGTTTGGGTGCTGAAACACACATTGTTTACAGAAGAAGCGAAGTAGAACTGCCTGCAAGAGTAGAGGAGGTTCACCACGCAAAGGAAGAGGGAATTATATTCAATCTTCTTACAAACCCAACAGAAATTTTAACGGACGAAAACGGCTGGGTAAAGGGTATGCGTGTTATTAAAATGGAATTGGGAGAGCCTGACGCCGGCGGCAGACGCAGACCTGTGGAAATTCCCGGGTCGGAATACGAAATTGAGTGCGAT
>CAYMAA010000053.1:0-11369 GCA_964388305.1 uncultured Lachnospiraceae bacterium
AATCCTCCGATTGAAAAAGGAAAAGGATATTTGTATTCTTGCACACAGCTATCAGGCGAGGGAAATTGTTGAAATTGCTGATTTTACAGGGGACTCCTATCAATTAAGCGTTAAGGCGAAGGAGGAAGGGCAGGGGACTGTAATTATGTGCGGAGTGCGTTTTATGGCGGAAACGGTAAAGCTGCTTTCTCCGCAAAAAAAGGTGCTTTTGGCAAATACAACGGCAGGCTGCCCTATGGCGGAGCAAATGGACAGAGAGCTTATTGAAGCGGTACGCAGGCAATACCCCGACTATACGGTTGTTGCTTACATAAACACAACGGCAGAGCTTAAAACAGTGTGTGATGTTTGCGTTACGTCATCCTCGGCTGTTAAAATTGTAAGAAATATACCCAACAAAAATATTTTGTTTATACCCGACTGCAACCTGGGGGATTATGTTTCAAAGCAGGCGCCGGAGAAAAATATAAAATTGCTTCAGGGGGGATGTCCCATTCATGCCCGTGTTTCTGTTTCCGATGTTGAAAAAGCTCGGCTTATGCACCCGAATGCGGAAATTCTTGTGCATCCGGAATGTGTGCCGTCTGTTGTTGAAAGAGCGGATTTTGTCGGCTCTACCTCGGCAATTATGGAATACGCAAAAAATTCTCCTTTATCGGAGTTTGTTATAGGAACGGAAATCAGCATTGCGCAGCATTTATCCTACGCATGCCCAAATAAAAGGTTTTATACACTTTCCAAAAATTTGATTTGCCCGAATATGAAAGCAACCTCCCTTATAGATGTGTATAACGCTGTTTTGGGAAATGGCGGAGAAGAGATCAGGCTTGATGATGAAACTCTCCGCAAGGCTGTTATTTGTATTGACAAAATGATAGAGCTTGGATAAAACGGCGGTTTTTGCAAGTGTGGAGGTAAGGCTATGAACAACAAAGCGCTTATTGCCATGAGCGGCGGGGTGGATTCATCCGTGGCGGCTTTTATTATGAAGGAGCGAGGGTACGACTGCACAGGCGCTACAATGAAGCTGTTTAAAAACGATGATGTGTTAATTCCGAGAGAACACTCATGCTGTTCCTTAGATGATGTGGAGGACGCAAGGAATGTGGCATATTCCTTAGGTATTCCATATTATGTATTTAATTTTACGGATCGCTTTCGTGAATATGTTATAGAGAGGTTTATAAATGCGTATGAAACGGGGGCGACACCAAACCCTTGTATTGACTGCAACAGGTTTTTAAAGTTTGACAAGCTGTTTGACAGGGCGGAAGAAACGGACTGCGATTGGGTTGTTACGGGGCATTATGCAAAAATTGAATATGACAGGGTATTGGGCAGGTTTTTATTAAAAAAGGCCGCCGATACAACAAAGGATCAAAGCTATGTGCTGTATTCCATGACACAGCATCAGCTTAAACACACGCAGTTTCCCCTTGGAGATTTGCAAAAAACCGAGGTTAGGCGAATTGCGGAGGAAAACGGATTTATAAACGCCAAAAAGCACGACAGTCAGGATATTTGCTTTGTTCAAAAGGGGAGCTACGCCGATTTTATAGAGGAGTATACAAAAAAAACATATCCGCCGGGCGATTTTATTGACAGCAGGGGCAATATACTGGGGAAGCACAAGGGTATTATACGTTATACAACAGGGCAGAGGAAAGGACTTGGAATATCCTGCGGCAAGCCTTTGTATGTCGCAGGTGTAAATATTAAAAACAATACCGTTACGCTCGGAACGGAAAATGAGTTATATTCCAAAACGCTTACGGCTAATAATATTAATTTGATTTCCGTAAGCAGAATTGAAAAGCCTACGAGAGTAACCGCAAAAATACGCTACAGGCAGGCTGAGCAGGCTGCTGTTGTTTGGCAAAGGGGCAAAGATGAAATTTTTGTGGAATTTGACGAACCCCAAAGGGCGGTAACAAAGGGGCAGGCGGTTGTTTTGTATGACGGAGATATTGTTTTGGGCGGCGGAACTATTAACGGCTGCCCGTAAAATCGGGGCAAGGACTGATTTCTTTCGGGTTCTGAAGTATACATAGCGACAGGGGAGTACGAATATTCTTGACGTATATTTTATTTATATTTTATGAAAGGAAACGGCTATGAGCGCTTTTACATCTAATCAGCTTGAACGCTACAGCAGGCATTTTGTTCTTTCGGAAATAGGCGCTTTGGGGCAGAAAAAACTGCTTAGCTCCAAGGTTTTGGTTATAGGCGCAGGCGCATTGGGGTCGGCGGCTTTAATGTATCTTGCGGCGGTTGGCGTTGGAAAAATAGGAATTGCCGATTATGACAGGGTGGAGCTTTCAAATCTGCAAAGGCAGATAATACACAGTACAGCTTCCGTGGGAGAATATAAGGTGAAATCCGCAGAGGAAAGAATTTCCGCATTAAACCCCGATGTTAAAGCTGTTTTATATAACGAAAAAATTACTGTAGACAATATAAGGGATATAATTCGTCAATATGATTTTATTATAGACTGCTCTGACAATTTTCAAACCAAGTTTTTAATAAACGACGCCTGTGTTTTGGAGCATAAGCCATATTCACACGGGGGAATTGTCCGTTTTGAGGGGCAGACGATGACATACGTTCCCAATGAGGGGGCATGCTTAAGGTGCCTGCTTAAAACCGTTCCGCCGCAGGACAGCTCCTGCACATGCTCACAGGCAGGTGTTTTGGGGGCGGCGACAGGTGTTTTGGGGAGTATTCAGGCCTGTGAAGCAATAAAGTATTTGCTCGGCATAGGAAGGCTTCTTACAGGGAGAATTTTAAAGATTGACACACTTGCCATGGACTTCAGGATAATTAAAATTCCTCATTCTTCGAGGGATTGCGATGTTTGCGGAACAAACCCGACAATTACATCTTTAGAAGATAACCGCAGGGATTATGAACAGTAAACACATTTTTATCAGGCAAGGAAAGGAGGTCTGCCGCCTTTTTCGGATATATAATTCGCTCCGGCGGTATTTACCGAAAGGGGAGGGGAAGCAATGGATTTTGAAATAAGCATTTCCGAATATATGCAAAACAAAAGCTATGATGATATATTGGTAGATCTTCGTGATGAAATTTCTTTTTCTCACGGGTCTATTCCCAATGCAATAAATATACCTTTAAACAAAATAAGAGAGCTTTACAGCCTGCCAAAGGATAAGAGGATTTTTCTGTTTTGCCAGAGGGGCGAGTTCAGCCGGCAGGCGGTACAAATTCTTTTAGACGCAGGGTACGAGGCATATAATTTAAACGGAGGCTATATTTCATGGCTGGCAGAAAGGGTCGGGCATTAAAAATCCATAGCAATACGCAAAAGCAATATTATAAGCGGCGGAATATTACAAACAAAAAACACCGAGGCTGTTATTAACAGACCGCTGATTATTTGGCGCTTTGCGTGCTTCTGATGAATTTGCGCCGGCAAATCAGCCGGTTTTTTTGACCCCGGTGTTTATACATTATTTTATATAATTATATACGGTAGTCATCTTCCAATGAATCCATTAAACCGTATTCCATAAGTATTTCTTCAAGTCTGTCCTGTGAGAGAGGCTTTGGGATAACAAATTTTTTGTTTTCTTCGATTTTTTTGGCAAGTGCTCTGTACTCGTTTGCCTGACGGCAGCCGGACTGATATTCAATAACGGTTTTCTTTCTGATTTCCGCTCTTTGAACAACATTATCCCTTGGGACAAAATGCACAAGCTGTGTGCCGATTTCCTCCGCAAAGGCACGCACCACTTCAACCTCTCTGTCCACATTGCGGCTGTTGCATATAATTCCGCCCAAACGAACGCCGCCCTGACGGGCATATCTCGCAATACCCTTTGAAATATTGTTTGCCGCATACAAAGCCATCATTTCTCCGCTTGCGACAATATAAATCTCCTTAGCCTTGCCCTCTCTTATAGGCATTGCAAAGCCGCCGCATACAACATCACCCAAAACATCATAAAAAACATAGTCAAGGTCATCGGTATAAGCGCCGAGGCGTTCCAAAAGACCTATTGATGTAATAATTCCTCTTCCGGCGCAGCCTACTCCCGGCTCGGGGCCGCCCGATTCAACACAGCGTGTACCCAAAAATCCTTTTTTTAAAATCGCTTCAAGCTCAATATCCTCACCTTCTTCACGAAGAGTATCAAGAACGGTTTTCTGCGCAAGTCCGCCCAAGAGAAGTCTTGTAGAGTCTGCTTTTGGGTCACAGCCGACAACCATAACCTTTTTGCCGTTTTCCGCCAGTCCTGCCGTAAGGTTTTGGGTTGTGGTGGATTTTCCTATTCCTCCTTTGCCGTAAATTGCAATTTGTCTTAATTGTTTTGCCATAAATGACAGCCTCCTTTTTTATCCGTGTGAAAACGTATCCTTATGAGCAATACGCTTCAAATATATCCGATCGCCAAAATCCTTTTCACCGGGAACGCCTATTGCGTCCGCACGGCAGCGTTGGCAGTGGCGAAATACGTCTATGTATTTTTCCGCCTTTTGCCGCGCGCTGTCAATTTCAATACAGCTCGGCGCCCTGCATTCCGACAGCTCGTGCTGAGGGATAAGGGGTATAATGTTGTAAATTGATGCTCCCGCCGCACTTACTGTTTTAGCGATTTCTTCAATATGTTCATCATTAATGCCGGGTACGAGTACGGTATTTATTTTTACCGTTATTCCGGCAATGCTGATCTTCTGTATGCCCTCAAGCTGATTTTTAATTAAAATTTTTGCGGCTTCAATGCCTGTATAATGCACGTTATGGTATAAAATGCCGTTGTTTAGCTTTGCTTCAATTTCAGGCTTTACCGCATTGACGGTTACGGTGAGCGAGTCGATGCCTGCATCTATAATTTCCCGCGCTTTTTCGCTTAAAAGGAGTCCGTTAGTACTCATACATTTTATTATATTTGGGAATTTATCCCTGACAAGGCGAAAGGTTTTAAGGGCATAATCCGACGCAAGTGTATCGCCCGGGCCGGCAATGCCGGCTACGGTAATATCGGGACAAAGCTCAAGCGAACGCTTTATTACATCTATAGCTTCTTCGGGTTTTATAACCGCAGATGTGACCCCGGGGCGGTTTTCGTAATCATTGATTTTCCTGTCGCAAAATTTACATTCTATGTTGCAGGAGGAACTTACGGGCAGATGTATTCTGCCTGTACTCCCTTTTTTACCCAAGGCAAAGCATGGGTGCTTATCCGTTAATTCTTCGTATGAAATTGCCATTTATCCACCTCATATAATTTATCTTCAACAATTTTTTGCAGCAGCGGCTCAATGGGGAAGGGCGCCTCGTATACGATAAAGCCGTTTGCTTCAAGAAAGTCCGCCGCTCCTTCGCCTATGCGACTTACAATTATTGCGGAAACGTCCTTCAAAGCCTCAGCCGCTTTAACAAAGGAGGCTGTTTCATGGTTTCCGTTGTTACAGCAGGCATTTATGCTGCGGCTTTCCAAATAGGAATAACCCTCACTTGATATTTCAACAATATGAAAAAGATCCGCTCTGCCAAAATGCTGATTTACAACCTTTCCATCGGTAGAGGCGACAGCCGCCTTATACGTCATGGGTTACACCTCACTGCGGCGGAATAAATTTGTTCAATGAGAGATAAAGCGCCCTGATAGCCTATGCAGGAGCGGTTTAAAACCACCTCCTCTGTGGCGATAGTACCTATTTCCACCAGAATACCGTGTATTTTATCCACGGCGTCACGTTCCCAAGACGACCCAAGCACCAAAGGAACACCTGAACCGAAATCCGCCTTTTCAATTTTTTCCTCGACAATATAGCCGTCCTCTATAAATTCAACATCTGCCGATACATCCTTAGAAATGCTGCGGTAAAGCCTGGAAATATCCTCACGGTATTCTTTGGGGGTGTTATCCGTAATAATTTGCTTTACGGGAATTAAGCCGATTTGATCCGCAAGGAATTTTGTAAAGGCGATGTTATATGCCGCATCTCCCACTGTGGCAAACCGTGACGGAAAGCCGAACCAATATTCCGCAAAGAAGTCGGCGAAATGGTCTATATAATAGTAATACCGTTTTGATTCCTTCTTTATAAATTTTTCGGACTTAACGGGGTTTATGCCCGAAAATTCCACCACTTTTTTTATAAAATCGGTTGTTGCCTCCTCTCCTATGGGAATTATAGGAAAATGAAGATAGGGCTGATTATACTTCTTTTCAAGATGTTTGGCTATGCCAAGACCCAGCCATGGGGAAACAACCAAATTAAAGGCAGCCTTGGGAATATTCTTCCATTCCGAAACACCCTTGCTTTCAGAACCGAAAAATACGTTTACATCAAAGCCGACAGCCTCTAAAATTCTTACAAGCTCGGTATAATCACCCCGCCAAAATGTGTTGAAATAAGGAGCCTCAAACCACAAATTTATAAGGGTTTTTCTTTTTCTCGCTTTACTTTCGCCAACATATTGATCTATTATGGATTTTACAACGACCTCATGCCCGTACAGATTGTTTCCCTTAAAGCCGGGAACCTCCGCATTTACGATGGGATAACCCTGACTGCGATACTTTTTTACAACAGAAGCAACGTCATCTCCCACAAGCTCGGGGGAACAGCCTGAAAGGACAACAAACAGCTCGCCGTCCATAATTTTAAGAGCGGCTTTTATAACGCCGTCCAGCTTTTTTGCTCCTCCGAAAACAATTTCGTTTTCACCTGAGTTTGTTCCGGGAATATCGCCGCCGCCGGCGCCTATTGACCCCTGATAGCCGTTACAGAAGGACATTGTAAAGTATTGCTGATCCACACAGCCGGGCCCGCAGTTGACAATGGGAACACCGCCGGGAATTGCGGAAACAGTATATGCAGCGCCTATTGCGCAGGCAAAATGCGGATGAGTTATTGATTGATTTTTAACCGCCATTTACAGCAACCTCCTCTTCATCTAAAATATTGGGTTCTTTTGCCAAAATGAAAGGATCCTTCCGGCTTAGCCACCACTTTGAATAAGGCAATGAAACGTGGCGCTTTAAAACACCGTTGAATTTTTTTCTTGCAAGTATATCCAAAATTGCTTCTCCCGTACGAATGATACCATCGTAACCCACAGGGAAATGCTCATCACCCATAGCAAAGGAGGGTATGCCCATTCTTGCGGCATTTGGCGCAAGACCGTTATGCCGAATTATTATAAAATCGGTTTTAACACGCTTTAAAAGCGCAGGAAGCTGAAACGGCTGAGTTTTGCTTACCGTAAAGTATGGAACATCTCCATAAGTATCCACAAGCGTTTTAAGTGTGTTTTGCCCTTCATAGCCGCCGTCATAAACGGGATCGTGATGGAAAACAACCGAGCCGTTTACTTTAATTCCAAGCTCACGCAAAACGGAAATAAGACCGTGAGCGTAAGATGAGCCTGTAAGAACAAAGCCGCTTACACCGGCGAGCTTTTTTCTGAGTTCTTCAATTTTGGGACGTGTGCGTTCATGCTCCGCTTTTATAAATTCCTCAGCTTCCTTTTCCTTACCCGTAACCCTTGCGATTTCTCTCAGCCACGCATCTGTTCCGGAAATGCCGTATGGCTGGGGAGCGTTAATTTGAGGGACGCCGTATTCCTGTTCAAGAGCGGTTGCCATATAAGAACCCAGTGTGTGGCAGAATGTTGTTGTGGCAACAGCCTCCGAGGTTTGCGCAAGCTCATCAAAGCCGGCGATATCCATTATGTAATTTACTCTCAAGCCTAAAGGCTTAAGCATATCTGTAAAATAATCCGTTCCCCAGAGAGCGATGATGTTTATTAAGTCCTTTTGCTTTTTGGGATTTTTATTTGTAATATGACGCAAAACGCCGTGCTGAGCTATATCAAAGCCTGTACTCCAGTGTTTTGAGCGAAAACCCTCGCAATGAAGGGGTACAACGGGTATGCCTATTTCCTTTTCCATTTCAGAGGCAACGCTTGAAATATCCTCGCCTATAATTGCGGTTGAACAGGACATGGAAAGAAAAATTGCTTTTGGCGCATATCTTTCAAAGGTTTCACGCACAGTACTTTTAAGCTTGGCGCTTGCGCCGAACACCATATCGTTTTCATAAAGATTTGTTGTTACTATATTTATGCTGTAAGGCTTAATGCCGCGTCTGTCAAGACCGTTTCTGAACGCAAGATTAAACTCGGGGTTACGCGCGGTGCATCCCACGGGGGAATGCTGAATAAGCACGCAGTCCCTGATGTTTCCCGCCTGACAGGAGACAATGGAGTTTGCGCACATGCTTGGCTGATTAAAGGGCATTTCAAGCTCGCAAAGCCTGCACCCTCCGCCGCTTTTGCCGCAGCCTCTGCGTTTTAAGGCTCTTTCCTCATAGCGTGAAAGCTCAACCAGCTCCGACGCTTTTCCGTCCCAAGAAATAATTGAGCCGAGGCGCATTTCTCTGTTTTCTACAGTATCCAATTTTAAATTTATTTTTTTAGGCATAATCTCAAACCTTTCTTATTTTTTCCATTTAAGTAAACTCATTTCCAATTTTCGCACAAGAGCGGTAACAGCGGTAACAACAATTCCGAGAAAAATTATACCTACCATAATTCTTGTAAAGTTTCCGAAGTTGGCATAATACTGAATATAAAAGCCTATGCCGCTGTCGCCGCCGATCATTTCCGCCGAGGTTAAAAGAATAAAGGACAGTGAAAGCGCAATGTTGCAGCCGTCGAAAATTTGGGGCAGCGACGCAGGGAGCATTACCTGAAACAGAATTGCGGCAGAGCCTAAGTTTAAAACCCTGGCGGAATTTATGATTTTTTCTTCAACATTTTGCACACCGCTCATTGTGCCGGAAAGTATGGGCCAAAAGGCGGTTATAAAAATAACAAAAACCGAACAGCTTTTGAACGTGGGCATAAGCGCAAGTGTGTAGGGTATAAAAACAATGGGAGGGATAGACCCCAAAAAGTTTGCCGCATGAGAAAAAGCCTTTCCCAAACGGGCGTTCCAAGCAAGGAGCAGGCCTATGGGAACAGCGGTTAAAACCGCAAGGGCATAACCAATCAGCACTATTGTCATTGAGCTGATCAAATCGGAAAAGAGCCTTTTATAATCCTCCGCAAATTGCTTTGCCACAACGCCCGGTGTTTTGAATATATCCTCCGGAATAATATTGAATTTTGCCGTTATAAGCATCCACGCAAGCATAAAGGCAAATAAAATTGCAAAAACATCTTTAATTACCGTGAAGGAGCTTTGTTTTGGCACGAAAACCGTTAAAATAATAAAAACAACTTCCATTATGCTTAATGCTATGACCGCATACAAGCCTTCATCGGACTCCTTTGTTGCGCACGGCAAAAGCTGACAGGCAATAAAGACAGCGTAAAACAGATTTGCGGGATTTATAAGACGCTTTAGCTTTTCCATTCAGTTCCGTCCTTTCCGTTTAATCACAATAGTTACTGTGCTGCTGATTATAGCTTTTAAGGCTTTTATATACCTCATCATTGGGGGTTTCTTCCAAAAGCTCATTCAGAGCATCCAAATACAAATCGGAAGTAAGGGATTTTTCTATATCAAATTCCTTAACAAAGCCCAAGTCCACAAGGGCTTTATAAAAGCTTACCATATTTTCAATGTCGGGGTCGGGGTTTGCGATTTCCTCGTCATAATCATAGGTATCTGTTTTTAACAAGTCCTTATCAACATCAACGTAAACCGCAATATCATCTACAGACTTATCCTCATCTTCCTTATAGAATTTATATGCCTTTATAAGCGCTCTCAAAAATGCCTTATATGTATCGGGGTTTTCTTCAAGCTCTGATGTGAGCGATGCCTGACGGCAGCAAACGTGGTTGTGAAAGCCGTCTACATCACCGCTGTTTGAGAAAATTGTGTAACCCTCGTTTTCTGCCAAAATTCTGTAAGGAGCATAAAGAACAGCTCCGTCAATTTCATTGTTTTTAAGTGACGCATAGGCATCTGCGCCGTCAGCAAAAATTTTGAAATTAACGTCGTCATCGCCATAGCCGAGCTTTTTCAGCGCCTCGCGGTAAACAATGTGACCGGAGTCTACACTTTCAACACCTATTGTTTTGCCCGCAAGCAGGTCAAGAGTCCACTCATTTTCGGGAATACCCTCAATTAAGCTGTTCTTAACGATCAAGGCATGGCCTGCTTTCATTGCTCCGGCAAAAACGGACAGCTCGTGACCATCGGCAAGAAATGTTACAAGCTCGCTTGAACCGAATGCGCCCACATCAATTTTTCCGGATTCAAGAGCTGCAAGCTCGCTGTTGTTTTCGTTGAAAAGAACAAGGTTTACATCAAGTCCTTCTTCTTCAAAATAACCCTCCTCCTGCGCTATAAAGTACAGCAGATGACCCGGCGAGGGAAGGTAGCCGACATTCAGCTTTGTAAGGCCTTCCGAGGGCGTTTTGCCCACACCTGTTGTATCGGCGCCCGCATTGTTTGCGCTTTTATTGCCGCAGCCTGCGAATATTCCCGTAAAAGCCGCAACTGCCAGCAATACGGAAACAATTTTTTTATATTTCATAAAATTTTTCTCCTTATTTTTATATTTCATAAAATTTTCCTCCTTAACTACATTAAAGCCTGCTATACGGCTGAGTGTAAACTGCCTGTTTTATCCGGTATGCTGCTGTAGAATAAAGAAAGCAGTTTGTTTCGGAAGCTGCCGTAAGCCTTTGTTTGAACAAGCTCCGCTCTGCGGCGAGGTCTTTCAAAGGGGACTGAAAGCTCACGGTAAACCGTACCGGGACTTTCCGAAAGCATAACTATTCTGTCGGAAAGTAAAATAGCTTCATCAATGTCGTGGGTTACAAACACAACGGTTTTTCTTGTATTTTTACCGCTGTTCTCCCACAAACGCAGCAAC
The DNA here is from genome assembly GCA_964388305.1 of uncultured Lachnospiraceae bacterium. GTDB lineage: Bacteria > Bacillota > Clostridia > Lachnospirales > CAG-274 > JAJQCI01. The sequence continues at coordinate 10,870 of CAYMAA010000053.1, forward strand.
AGCTCCTGTAAGACGGTGCGGGTTTTGGCGTCTACCGCACCGAACGGTTCGTCCATAAGCAAAATGTCCGTATCCATTGCAAGCGCTCTTGCTATTGCGACCCTTTGCTGCATACCGCCGGACAGCTGAGATGGGTATTTGTTTTTAAAGTCGTAAAGTCCTACCTTATCCAAAAAATCATCTGCAAGGTTTAAACGCTCTCTTCTTTTTAAATTCTTTTTGGTTTGCTTTATGCCGAGGGCAACATTTTTTCTTGCGGTGAGCCATGGAAAAAGAGAGTAGTGCTGGAAAACAACGCCTCTGTCCGCGCCTGTTCCGGAAATTTTCTTTCCGTCTATCATAGCCGTTCCGCCTGTTGGCGAATTTATGCCTTCAAGTATGCTCAGCAGTGTGCTTTTTCCGCAGCCCGATGAGCCTATTAAACTTACGAACTCACCGTTTTTTACAGAAAAGGTTACGTTGTTAAGCGCCGTAAAGCATTTGTTTTTTTCGGTATAATC
>CAYMAA010000054.1:0-11313 GCA_964388305.1 uncultured Lachnospiraceae bacterium
ATTGCGTATTATATATATTATTTATTAAAAAATTTATGCAAAATGTTTTTTATATAGGTCAATTTTATGCTGCACTTCTGAGAAATGCAAATTTTTAAATAATATCTTGCAATACTCCCTAATATGTGCTAAAATAATGGGTAGATTGTTTGAATGGGAAACCATACGTTCAAACGGCGGATAAAGCGTATCCGTTTATTATACAATTTATATTAGGGAGGAAATACTAATGAAAAGAAAAAATGGTTTAATTCTCTTCATACTTGTTTTGGCAGCAATTCTTCTTGCTGTCATTTCATTGTACGGCAATCAGGTATGGAGTCATTTAGGATACCAAAACATTAATTTGGGTCTTGATTTGCAGGGCGGCACTTATATTGTTTTTGAGGCTGCCGACGGTTATAACCCTACGGAAAAGGAGCTTAACTCAGCCATTTCCATGATTCAGAACAGATTGGACAGCAACAACTGGATGGAAGCTGAGGTTACGGCAGAGGGTACAAACCGAATCCGTGTGGAAATACCCGGGGTAGACAACAAAACAGCCGTTTCCACAATAGGGCAAACAGCTCATCTCTATTTTCTTGATGAAAATATGAATGTTGTGGTAGACGGCAAAAATGTAAAGGACGCTTATAAGTCTACCAATTCGGAAAACGGTGTTTCACAAATAGTTGTCGCTCTTGAGTTTGACGCTGAGGGTACAAAGGCATTTGCAGACGCCACATCCGCTAACGTAGGCAAGCAGATTTACATTATGCTGGACAACTCAATTATCAGCGCGCCAAAGGTAAACACGGCAATTACAAACGGCAGTGCAATTATTACGGGAGATTTTACCAACGAAGAGGCTCAAAACCTTGCAAACCTAATCAAGTCAGGTTCTTTGCCTTTCGACTTAAACCAGATTGAAGTCAACACAATCGGCGCCCGTCTTGGTGCAAACGCACTTAAAACAAGCTTTATTGCGGGTGTTATAGGTATTGCGCTTGTGCTTTTATTTATGCTTATTGTATACAGAGGACTTGGTTTTATTGCGGACTGGGCATTAATTATATACATGGGGTTAGACATTTTGGTATTAAGCCTGTTTAATGTAACCCTTACGCTTCCGGGTATTGCAGGTATAATTCTTTCAATAGGTATGGCGGTAGACGCCAACGTAATTATATTTGAACGTATTAAGGAAGAGCTCAGAACAGGACGCAGTGCGGGCACAGCCATTAAAAACGGCTTTTCATCAGCTCTTTCCGCTATTGTGGACGGTAACGTAACAACAATTATTGCAGGCGTCATTCTTTACGCATTAGGCACAGGTACAATTAAGGGTTTTGCGCAAACTCTTATTATAGGTATTGTGCTTTCAATGTTCACCGCACTTGTAATTACGCATATTTTAACGAACGCTTTTAATAAACTCGGTGTAACAAGCCCTGCTTTCTACTCCGTAAAAAAAGCGGACATAAATAATTAAGGGGGAGGAGATACAATGAAAATTATTCAAAACAGAAAAATTTGGATTAGTATTTCACTTATCCTAATTATAATCGGTTTAGCATTTGTAATATTCAACACGGCAACAGGCAACGGGCCTTTTAACTATTCCGTTGAGTTTGCCGGAGGAACTTCCATTGAAGTAAACATTCCTACGGATTTTGACAGAGCAGAGCTTGAAAAGCTTATTGACGAAACCGTTCCCGATGAACACCCTTCGGTGCAAAAGGTAGAGTCCGAAAACAAAGCAATTATAAAGCTTAAATCAGAGCTTGAAAACACCCCGGCGGTTGATGCGGAAGCCTCCGACAGCGCGGCAGAAGCTACAACAGCGGAGTCCGACAGCGGAATTTCAGTAACAGGCGGTGACGGAATTAAGGTAGATGTTGAGGGCGCAGAAGCGGAAAGCGAGATACCCACACAGGTAAATGAATCCGATGCGCAGGCAGAGGTTGAAGTAACCGAGGAAGCCGCAAGCAGTGTTGTTGATGAAGACGCAGAAGTAGATACAGAGGCTGAAAACGAAACAGCTACAGCTATGGATGCGGATGCCGCAGCACAGGCAGCCGAAGAAGCTCAAAAGGAAGCGGAAGCACAGGCGAAGGCTGAGGCAGAGGCTTTTGGCAACGCAGTTGCAACAGGCGAAGGCTATGAGGGCAACGTAGCAAAGGTTATTGCTGTTTTGGGCGAAAAATACGGCGTTACAAACAACGGTGTTTCCGTAACGCAGATTTCAGCCACAATCAGCTCGGAAATGACTCGTAATGCCATTCTTGCGGTACTTCTTTCCTGTATAGCAATGCTTATTTATGTAAGTATCCGTTTTAAGGACTTTAACACAGGCGCATCCTCAATTATAGCTCTTCTTCACGATGCTTTAATTGTTCTTGCCTGCTATGCTGTTTTAAGAATACCTCTTTCAAACTCATTTATAGCGGCTATACTTACGGTTTTGGGTTACTCAATAAACGCATCTATAGTTATATTTGACAGAATAAGAGAAAATAAGCACGCACACCGCAAAATGCCTGCCGAGGAGCTTGTAGATACATCTGTTAATCAGTGTATGAAGCGTTCTATATACACCTCATTAACAACTCTCTTTACAATCGGCTCTCTTTATATTTTGGGTGTTCAGTCTGTTAAGGAGTTTGCTTTGCCAATAGTAGTTGGTATTATTGCAGGTACATGGTCATCTGTATTTATCTCAGGCTCTGTATGGTATGAGCTTTCCAAAATTAAAACAAAAAAGCGTAAGTAATTTTTAAGGGGAGATTTTTATGAAAAAAATTGTTAAGCTTGCGGGTTGTTTGTTTGCGGCAGCTGCTCTTGCGGTTCAGCCGGTAATGGGCGATGTTGTTATGAAATACGGAGACGAAACAACCAAATCCAGTCCATATCATGTATATACCGAGCCTGATATGACTGTGGTTGACGGTATTCCTATGATTAAGGTAACAAGCTGGTTAAATGCAAAATATTCCTACGGGGGATTTGTGCATGAATATGACAGCGCGGTGTGGGATGCGCAAACGAAAACATTGGACATTTATATAAATGAAAAACCATATCATGATGCTGCTCATATAAGAATTAAAGCTGACGATAGCTATGTATACTACAGCGGTGACTGTACCAACAGATACTATCAGTTCAGTCAGTATCCGGACAATAATGAGTGGAAAGAAAGACGTACTTCCACATCATATCATTGTTTAGTACCAAACAAAATAATAAACGGCAGTCTTTATATGGACGCAAAAGCTGTAGACTTACTGCTTTGTGTTGAGGCCGCAAGCTGGTATGAAGAAGGCAAGAGTATTCGTGTAGGTATGTAATATAAACGTATACGAAAAAAGGCAGGATTTGAAAAAAAGAAACGTCTGCCTTTAAGAAGTAAAAAAACAAGACGCTAAGCCGCAGGTTTAAAGCCTATGGCTTAGCGTTTTTTTGTGTATAAAAACCGTACAACATATTTAAAAGCCTATAATTAATAAAATTTTAAAATTACATTTTCAGAGATAGTGTTAAACAGGCTTAATTGCATGGCTTAATTATTTCCTAAGGTTATTTTTCCCGCGGTTTTGCCGTTTACGGTAAATGATAGAAAGTCGCCCTTAAAAACAGCGGCAAAATAATCGCTGTAATTTGAGGAATAATACTTTTCTATTTTACCGAGGGTTTCATTTAGTTGGAGCATTGCGGCAAACTCGTGCTTACAAGCTCCGCAGCAATAGCAGGAGCATACAAGGTTTGATACTTTTCCGCCCTGCAATTCAAACTCAATCTCATAAATTTCACTGCCCTTAACAATGGCTTTACCATGGGTTTTGTAAAGGGAGATATAAACCACTTTATTTGAAGCATAATAGTCATATCCCCGTTCAGCGGTTTTAGGCATAATATCCAATTCCTTTAAATTTTTAAGGGGAAAGGCTTTACCCTCATCACCGCAGATAATTTCTTCATTTTCACTGCAGTTAGCCTTATACCATGATAAAGCTTTTTCAAAAGGCAGCGCATTGGCATCAAAGGTGACAATATGCGAGCCTGTTATATAGAAATCTCCCTTAACATTGGTATCCGCAACAGCTACAATACGCTTGTAATTTGACAGCTTTATTTTGAAGGAATAGCTTACATTTTCCACTCTGCCCTGCTTGCCCTCTAATTTTCCTTCAACATAAACAATATCTCCAATATGTAAGTCAAATTTGTCATTGTAATATGTCCAAGCCATATCTCTGTCGGAAAAGTATACATCCACCAATGACTTTCTGGGTACGGATTTTTCTTCCAAAGCATCGGCTTGTGATTGTTCTTTTAAATTTTCCGCCGTATCAGTATTAAAACCTATAGCTGATTTTTTCATAATATCATCTCCATAAAATTATAATATCGTCCTTTGTTATAATAATATTATAACAAATGGAGATGTAAAAAAAGATACAGCGGCTCCTTAATTACAATTTTTTTCCTTAACATCCAAAAGCCTTTCTACAGTAACAAACTCTATGCCGTTTTTTTCAAACTCATTGCTGACCTCGCCAATAGCCTCGGCGGTTATTCTGCCGCCCTCCGCCCCAACGTGACCTATGCACACCGCATAGCCTTTTTTTAACGCAACTTCCTTTGTTTTTCTCAAATTTTCAACAATCTTTTCCTTACTGTCGACGGAGTCCAAAAAAACATCTCTTTTAATTACTCTCACACCGTATTTTTTGCCGTACTTTTCGCTTAAGCTGTTTGGGGTGGTCATACTGTCCGCAAAAAACATACCTCTTTCCTTAAGCTCCTTAAACAGAATATCCATTACTCTTTCGTCCTCTGTTGCTTTGCTGCCCATGTGGTTATTGACGCCTATGGCATAATCGCCCTCGTCCAAAAGCCTTTTTATTGTTCCCTTCAGCTCCTCATCCTCCATATCCGTCATAACGGCATAATCTCCCAGCCAGCTTTTTTTGCCGTGCTTTGCCTCCATAGGCAGATGAATAATTACTCCCTTGCCTGCGCTTATAAGGGCGGCGGCATCTGCCTTTGCCGTTGCGCCCATTGGCATAACCGCGCCTGTAAAAGGCGCTCTCAATTTAAGCATTTCCTTTGTTCCCTCTCCGCCGCTGCCAAAATCATCTATAATAATGGCTATATATGCTTTTTCGCCCTGTTTTACAACCTGACGTGTTTCATTTTTATCATAAATCAAGACGGCGGCATTAATTGCGGCTGCCATAACGCTGATTGCGATAATCATAAATATACTAATGCCGTATTTTGTTTTCAAACACAAATCTCCCCTTAAAATTTTCCTTAAAAAATCAATTTTTTTCACTAAAAAACAATTTATTGGTCAAGCTGCATAATTTTATTAAGCAGTTTTTATGCAAATTTAACAGGTGTTGTCTGCTTTGCCGTCATAGTGTCCAACTTTTGGCATATTTGATTTATATATTTATATAAATATTCCGTAAAAAAATTTTTATTAATAAATCTTGTATTTGACAAATACATTTTTTTAGTATAATATATTATTGTAACCAATATTTAGGCAGGGTTATTAAAAATATCTGTCTATTAAAATCTTTGAGGAGGATTTTTATATGAAAAAAGCAGTAATTAATTTAAACTCTATTGATAAGGTAAAAGAATTTGTAAACATTTTAAACACATTTGACGGTGACTTTGATCTTGTTACGGAAAGATACGTTGTAGACGCTAAGTCAATTATGGGCATCTTTTCTTTAGATATTTCTAAGGATATTCAGCTTGTTATTCACGACAATGCTCCCGCAGACAAGGTTATTGCCGCTCTCGGCAAATTTATTGTAAAATAATTGTGTAAATGTACAAAACATATTTATACAAAAAGGCAGACTTTTAAGGTCTGTCTTTTTTTGCGCTGTAAATGGACTGAAAACAAAAAGCCGACCGAAAGGGCTTTTTGGGCTAATTCGGCCGGTTTGGAAATTTTATTCTGTAACAGTTACGGTTACGGTTTGTGTGCAGACACCGTTTTGAGTATAGGCTTTTATTGTGGTTGTGCCTATGCCTCTGGCTCTTATTTTGCCCTGTGAAACCGTTGCTATGGAATCATCATCGGTAGACCACAAAACAACATCATTTGTGTTTGACGGCGCTGTTGCCGCAGTAACCGTATAGTTATCGTAAAGCTTAAGCGCAACATTATCGGCGCTGAGTGTAAGCTCTGTTATCGGTACAAGTGTTGGGTCTTCTACTATGCCGGAAAGACTGTAGCCTGCTGTATTTGGAAGGTAAACACCTCTCATAATACCGTCTATTATTGTTTTAAACAAAGGCGAATTTGTTGCTCTGTCGTAATATGTATAAAGTCCTGTTTGCAACGGATCGCCGTCGTTATAACCCTGATCCCAAACAATGGGAACACAGTGGGCGGTTTGACAAGCCTGACCGACTATTTCCGAGAAATAAGCTCTTGCCACATCGTTATAGCCTGTTTCCGTGCCGTTTTGTTTTTGGGTTCTTGTGCCGTACTCACCTAAAACCATAGGCATTTTATGCTTGTTATAGGCGTTTTTCAAGCCTGTTACAACCTGATAAACCTCATCATAAGTCCATGTTGTGTTTGTGGAGGACTTATAAATATGGAGAGCAAACATAAGGCGGTTATCTGTATTGTAGCTATCCGCAGGAATGGAATAGCCGCTTTGTGTTCCGCCGTTTGCATAGTGAGAAACCACCTCTAACCAGCGGCTTGCATTGTTAGAGCCTGTAGATCTGACGGTATTTACAAAAATCTGGTTTAGGTTTACTATAATAGGCGTATCGTATTCAATAGCCTCCGTGGAGTTTTTGCTGTCCCCCTCCATACAGGAAACCTCGTTCATTGACTCAAAAATAAGATGCTCGTCATAGTCCTTAAAATATTCCGCAATATTTCTCCATACACATTCATATTTTTCATAAACCTTATCAATATCATCTACCGAAAGATTAAGCCAGCCGGAAAGATCCGCGCCATCATGGTGAATATTTATAATTGCATACATATCCTGAGATACGCAGTAATCAACAATTTCCTTAACTCTGCCGATCCATGCCTCGTTTATGGAATAGCCGTTGTCATCATCTATCATTGTACCCCACGTAACGGGTATACGCACCGTGTTAAAGCCTGCATCGTGAAGTGTTTTAATATATGCCTTTGTTGTTTTAACACTCTGCCATGCCGTTTCGCCGGGGGTCATATAAATATGCCCGTCCATTGTGTTGCCAAGGTTAATGCCGGCGCCCATTTCGGCTATGGTTTCATCTCCCGAAAGCTCACGGAATACCTTTGGATTTTTCTCGGTTGCCGTATCCTTAAAGAGCATATTTGCCTTTGTTTTTTCAAGGGAGGCTCTTGCGGAAAGACAGCCGTCGCTTGTGGAGGCTTCGTTATCATAAACAGCCTGCGCCGATGTAAGAGCGGTTTGGAAGGTTTCCCAAGATGCGTCCTGATATTTTGAGGAATCCATTGTTTGGCAATAGTCAAGGGTAAGCTTGAGAAGAGCTTTTCCGTCAACCTCTGTTTCGTTAGGATCGTCATAGGTTTTGGCTTCCGTAACAGGCACTGTAAAGTCCTTTGGATAAACTGCGCCGTTGCTGAATTTTATGCCCAAAAATTCGTAATCCGTATTTTCGGTGTCTATTCTTATTTTAATTGTAATGTATTCCGCATAGGAATCGTCCCATGTGGAGCCGTCCTGCATGGACTTATTAAGGTTTACATCGGGGAAAACATAGTTGCCCGTGCCTGCCTTGCCAATTAAGTCGTCCTGAATGGCGTTGCCTGTTTTGCCCGTTGTAACATTTTTGCCTACAAGATATTTGCTGGAGGACTTGCCTGCGCCGTTTGGAGCAAGAGAAATAGCGGCATTAAGCTGAGATGTATCTCCGCCCTCTGTCATTTTAACATAAACAGCCGCTTTTGCGGCGCCCTGCCAAGCAACTCCCTCCGCATTAAGCTCTGTTTCCGTAATTATTGTTTTAACATAAGGCTCAAATGCGTTGGGGTCTTCTTCCTTTTCCGTTGTAACGCTCTTTATATCCTTAATTGTAATTTTAGGCTCTGCCTGTGCAAAGGATATATTAATGCCCTGCAGGGCTTTGCCTGTTGAAAGGGTTGCCTTAATGTCTGCAACATTGGCATATACTGTATAAATGCCCGTGGCTTCATCATAGGCGCTGTCGCCTATGGTTACGGGGTTTTCCTCCCAGCCGCCCCAAGAGGTATCGTAAGGCTGGAAAACAAAAGCCGTTGTGTCCGCACCCGGTGCGCCCTCAACGGTATATTCAACCTTGAAGTAGTCAAAATCCGTTGATGTAAAGGATTCCACATATCCGTCGTAGGAGTCCTTTACATGAGCAGTGCTGTTAGAAATAAGCTTATCTCCCGATGCGGTCATTATGCTTTTTTCTTCTCCCGTAATTGACGGTGTTTGCGCGCCTGTATTAAATGCTATTGATCCGTTAAGCACCTTTTTGAGAATAAGAGCCGCATCTGCCGTTGTGGGAAGGACGCTTTCATCTCCGCTTGATACATTAGTAATTTTTGCGGCGGTATGCCAGCTCTCCTTGGCGCTATCCGGGTTGCGTATGTAGGAAAGCAGCACGCCGGCATCGTTTGCCGTTATAATACCGCTGCCGTCCACATCGCCGCAAATTTCCTCAGCCTCCGCTGCGTAAGAAGCGGCTGAAAGGGGCAAAGCCGCACAGGCGGCTGCAAGTAAAATTCCAACAAACCTTTTAAAAAAATTATTCACCTAAATCCCTCCTTAAATTATAGAATGTTTGTTACAATTATTATAATATAATTATATTTGCACACCTGAAAATTGTCAATAATAAATACAAGAAATAATACAATTATTTCATTATTATTACATTATTGTTACAACCCACAAAAATACTTATTTTTTGGTATAATAAACTGTAAGAGGTGAAATTTATGAATAACAGCGAAAAATTGACAGAATTTATAGGAAACTGCCCCGATGCGGCATTTGGCGCAAAAAATATTTGCAAGGAATTGGATAATTACGGATTTGAAAGACTTGAAGAACAAAAGGAAATAAGACTTAAAAGGGGAAAGGCTTATTATATTGTTAAAAACAGCTCCTGTGTTTTGGCTTTTACCATAGGGCAGAATGTGGAAAGACCTATATTTAAAATAGGCGCCGCGCATTTGGACAGTCCCGCTTTTAAAATTAAGAGAGAGCCTACACTTGTTGAAAACGGGTATGTTAAGCTTAATACCGAAAGCTACGGAGGCGCAATATCCTCATCCTGGTTTGACAGACCTCTTTCATTTGCGGGCAGGGTTATTGCAAGGGGCGAGGAATATTTAAAGCCTGTGGAAATTTTTATGGACTTTAAAAGACCAATGATAACAATACCCTCTCTTGCGGTGCATTTTGACAAAAATACTGACAAAAAAGAGCCTGACAGGCAAAAGGAGCTTTTACCCGTTGGGGGCATTTTAACCGACGGAATGAGGTTTGATTTTGAAAAATACATTGCAAAGGAAGCAAGGGTCGGCTTGGGAAACATTTTGGACTATGAATTTACCGTTTACAATGCCGAAAAGGGTTGTACGGTAGGCTTGGAGGAGGATTTTGTAAGCTGTCCCAGACTGGACGATTTGCTTATGGTTTTTTGCATTATGGAAGGCTTTAAAAAGACAAGGAGCAAAAGCTATATAAACGCCGCATTATTTACAGACCATGAGGAGGTTGGCAGTTTAAGCGCCGAGGGAGCAAAATCCGCATTTATAAGGTTTACGCTTAAAAGAATAAGCAGAGCTTTGGGATTTCACGAAGAGGCATACTACGCAGGACTTGGGGACAGTATGGGGGTTTCCGCAGACGTTGCTCACGGCTGGCACCCAAACTATGGCGAAAAGTACGATATTACAAACAAGCCTGTTTTAAACGGAGGACTTGTTATAAAATATTCCGCATCAAAGAGCTATTCTACGGAGATTTATACAGGCGCTGTTATAAGAGAGCTGTGCGGAGATGAACAGATTAAGGTACAGAGCTTTTTTAACAGGTCGGGCATTAGGGGAGGCTCTACAATAGGCGCGGCGCTTTCCGCAGGCCTGGGTATTTCCTTTACCGATATAGGTCTGCCGCTGCTTGCGATGCACTCCGCAAGAGAGCTTTGCGGCAGTGACGATATTGAAACAGGCATTAAGTTTTTTAAAGCATTTTATGAAGTATAATTTTTTGTTTAAGGGGAAAATATATATTTGAGCCTTACGGCTGCATTCTTTTTTTCTCCTTTAATGAAATGAAGGCTGACCCTACTGTTTACGGTAAAGGGTAAGCCTTTATTAATATTCCGTATATTCCATTATAAGACCCTTGGCAGGGGCAATAAAGCCGGCAAAGGAACGATCGCCCGTTTCAAATGCCTGCCGTATATGGCTTACGGGGCGTTCTCCCGAGCCTATTTCCAGCAATGTGCCTGTTAATATACGCGCCATATTGTAAAGAAAACCGTTGGCAACGTACGTTATGTCCAGTTCACAGCTTTTTTGGATAATTGTTATTGAAAATATTTTGCGGATTGTGGACTTTTTTGTTTTCTTTACGGAAGAAAAGGGCAGAAAGTCGTGAGTTCCCGTAAGCAGCTCTGCCGCCTCTTCCATTTTTTGAATATTAAGGGGCAAAAAGTAATTATACACATATTTTCTTTCAAATACATTGGAATAGGCGCTTGTGTTTATACGGTAGGTATAGGCTTTTTTTAATATGTTGTAGCGGCTGTGAAAACGCTCCGACACATATTTTGCGGAGGTTACGGCAATATCCTCGGGGAGAAGCTCATTTAGCCTGCGCATTATCTCCTTTGGGGAAATTTCCGAATTTGTATGAAAGTTTGCCGTATAGGCCTTTGCGTGAACGCCTGCGTCTGTTCTGCCGCTGCCTGTTACCGCTGTGGGGCATTGGAGTATTTTTGAAAGAGCGTCCTCTATTTTTTGCTGAATTGTTAAGGGTGTGGCGCTTTGACGCTGAAAACCCCTGTATCTTGTTCCATCATAGGATAGGGTGAGTTTTATGTTCATATAACGGTTGTCCTTTAAAAATTATTGTTTTTTGTTAAGCGGGGCGGAAATTATTTCTCTAACCGTTACGGGCAGGGAGTTAACCTCCTCCTTTGTAAGGTTTTGGGTATAAATGGGAGGGTGGACTGTAAGGGTTATTTCCGAAGGCTGAATATTGCCGTGCTTTTCTTCCATAATTTTATAGCTGCCGTCTATAGTTACGGGTACAATAGGCGCCTTTGACTTTGTGGCCA
>CAYMAA010000055.1:0-11089 GCA_964388305.1 uncultured Lachnospiraceae bacterium
GTGGATATTAACAAAGTCGCTTAATAAATTTTGTGGACATTTAATATTGCAATTTTGATTTTTTTGAAAATATTGAAAAATCGGTTGACAGAATAGGGAAAGTATGATAAAATCAATTTGTTGTGAATTAATATGGTTACCGCACGAAGAGGTTTAATGTCGATTTTTTGTCGAAGCCGTATTCGGCGTGTTCCTTAAATTTTTATAAGGAGGTGCAAAGAAATGTACGCAATTATTGAAACAGGCGGAAAGCAGTATAAGGTTAGCGAGGGCGATGTTATTACTGTGGAAAAGCTTGGTGTTACTGAAGGCGAATATACCTTTGACAAGGTATTGGCAGTCGGCGAGGGCGAAAGCATTACTGTGGGAGCTCCTACCGTAAGCGGTGCAAGCGTTACTGCAAATGTACTTGGCGAGGGTAAGGCTAAAAAGGTTATTGTATATAAGTACAAGCCTAAGAAAGGTTTCCACAAAAAGAGAGGTCACAGACAGCCTTTTACAAAGCTTTCAATTACTAAAATTAACGCATAATTATGTTAAACATAATAATTTTTAAAAATAATAATAATATTTGCGGTTTTGAGGTTAAAAACCATACCGACCCGATTGTATGCAGCGCTGTTTCGGTACTGAGTCAAAGCACGGTTAATGCTGTTGAAGTCTTAACCGAAGTAGGGGAAGAGTATGAGCTTAAAATTGACGAGGAAAGCGGATATTTATATTATTTTATTCCGTCCTTTGCAGGCGGCAGGGAGGTTTATGATGCACAGCTTTTGCTGCGGGCTTATGAACTTTCCGTAACTTCACTTTTGGAAAGTTATTCTGATTATATAAGTGTTAAAATCAAGGAGGTGTTTACCCATGATAAAAATTAACCTTCAGTTATTTGCTCATAAAAAGGGTTCAGGTTCTTCAAAGAACGGACGTGACTCCAACTCTAAAAGACTTGGAGCTAAGAGAGCTGACGGCCAGCACGTTTTGGCAGGAAATATTCTTTATACACAGAACGGTACAAAGATTCATCCCGGTACTAACGTAGGATGCGGTAACAACTATACATTATTTGCTTTGGTTGACGGTCAGGTAAGATATGAAAGACTTGGCAGAGACAGAAAGCAGGTTTCCGTATATCCTGTTGAAGCATAACCAATAATACATCTGCGGCTATATGTTTTGTATAGCCGCTTTTCTATACTATAACGAGGTGAATTAAATGTTTACAGACAGAGTTAAAATTCACATAAAGGGCGGCAAGGGCGGTAACGGCTGCGTTTCGTTTTACCGTGCAAAATATATAACCCATGGCGGGCCGGACGGCGGTGACGGCGGCAAGGGCGGAGATATTGTTTTTGTTGTGGATACGGGTATGACTACGCTTATGGATTTTAGGTACAAAAGAATATTTAAAGCCGAAAACGGCTCTGACGGCGGCAAGCGTAACTGTACAGGTGCTGACGGAGCCGACATTGTTATTAAAGTGCCGCCGGGTACAGTAATCAGAGAGGCTGTAACAAACAAGGTTATGGCGGATTTAACAAAACCCGGGGAAAGCAGGGTTATAATTAAAGGCGGCAAGGGCGGCAAGGGTAATCAGCACTTTGCAACGCCTACAAGGCAGGCGCCCAGATACTGCGAGCAGGGTCGGGAAAGCAAGGAATATGACGTAATTTTGGAGCTAAAGCTTATTGCGGACGTGGGGCTTATCGGTATGCCCAGCGCAGGAAAAAGCACCATTTTAAAAATGGCTACAAATGCCAATCCTAAAATTGCGGCTTATCATTTTACAACATTAAGTCCCAATTTGGGTGTTGTAAGAGGAAATTACGGCAGGGACTTTGTTTTGGCGGATATTCCCGGGCTTATTGAGGGCGCAAGCGAGGGCGTAGGCTTGGGACACGATTTTTTAAGGCACGTTGAAAGAACCAAAGTGTTTATTCACGTTGTTGACGCCGCAGGAATTGAGGGAGATGACCCTGTACAGAGTATTAAGGTAATTAATGAGGAGCTTAAAAAGTATAATGAAAAGCTCCTTGAAAGACCTGTGATTATTGCCGCAAACAAAATGGATATTGCAGAGGCCGGGGAAAACCTTGTAAGAATTAAGGAGGCTTACGAGCCTTTGGGAATTAAGGTTTTTCCGCTGTGCGCAGCTATGAATAAGGGCATAGACAGCCTGTTGGCGGAAGCGGCAAAATTGCTTGAAAGCTGCGGTGATGATATTGTTTTTGAAGAGGAATATGACGAGTTTACAGATGAAGCGCCTGTAGACACAGGCAGCTTTACAATATCTCAGCCTGAAAAGGACTATTTTGTTGTTGAGGGCGTTGGTGTTGAAAAAATGGTTGGCTATACCAATATTGACACGGAAAAGGGTTTTGCTTTTTTCCAAAAGTATTTAAGAGAACGGGGTATAGTTGATGCCCTTAAAGAGAAAGGAATACAGGATGGCGATACGGTGCGTATTTACGACTTGGAATTTGAGTTTTTTGATTAATTAATGGAGAGGATATATTATGCTTACAAGTAAACAAAGGGCATATCTTAAAAGTGAAGCGTCCAAATTAGCGTCTGTTTTGCAGGTGGGTAAAGGCGGTGTAACTCCCGAGGTTGTTCAGTCTGCGGAAGAGGCAATTTCAGCAAGAGAGCTTATAAAAGGCACTGTTTTGGATAACTGCTTTGACGATGTGAAGAATGTGGCTCAAACTATAGCGGAAAGAACACGCTCACAGGTTGTGCAAACAATAGGCAGAAGGTTTGTTTTGTACAGAAAGTCCGATAAGGATATTTATGAATTGCCAAAATAATACTGCGTTGTAACCAAGGCGCTAAGGCTTGCGGCGGGGCGGTGGCGGCGTCAGCGGTGCCGCCGTCGCCCCGCCCTCACCCCCTTACGGCGCAATGCCCTATAGGCTGAAAAGCCGTACAGGGCATTGTGCAAACTATTTTTTGCGGCGGAGGCGGCGAAAGCCGCCTCCGCCGCCCCCTCGGGTCGCTGATTTGTGCGGCTGTAAGCCGTACAAATCGGTGAGCAGTAACAATTATATAACAATTATTCGTAAAGAGGATATTTTTCAACAAGAGCCTTTACTCTTGCGGCGCCCTCTTCTTTTTTATTGTCATAATCTTTAAGAACAAGAGTAATAATATCCGCTACCTCTGTCATATCTTCTTCCTTAAAACCTCTTGTTGTAACGGCAGGTGAGCCTAAACGCAAGCCGCTTGTAACAAATGGCTTTTCGGGGTCAAAGGGTATTCCGTTTTTATTCGCTGTTATGCGTATATCGTCCAAATATTTTTCGGCAGCCTTTCCCGTAAGACCAATAGGACGAAGGTCTACAAGCATACAGTGGTTGTCCGTGCCGCCTGATACTATTTCAAGACCGTTTTCTACAAGGCGGTTTGCAAGAACAGCCGCATTTTTAACAACCTGCTTTGCATATACTTTAAATGACGGATCAAGAGCCTCCTTGAAACAAACAGCTTTTGCCGATATGGTGTGCATAAGAGGGCCGCCCTGTGTGCCCGGGAATACTGCTTTATCTATAACCTTTGCAAGCTCTTCCCTGCAGAGAATAAGTCCGCCTCTCGGGCCGCGAAGAGTTTTATGCGTTGTTGTTGTTACAACATCGGCATAAGGAATAGGACTGGGATGCTCGCCTGCGGCAACCAAACCTGCTATATGCGCCATATCCACCATAAAATATGCTCCAACCTTGTCGCATATTTCTCTAAAACGCTTAAAGTCAATTATTCTGGAGTATGCCGATGCGCCTGCAATTATCATTTTAGGCTTACATTCCATTGCAATTTTTTCTACTTCATCATAGTCAATTCTGCCTGTTTCCTTGGAAACACCGTAAGGAACCATATTATACTGCTTGCCTGATACATTAACAGGCGAACCATGGGAGAGATGACCGCCGTGAGCTAAGTTCATACCCATAAAAGTGTCGCCCGGGTTAAGAAGCGCAAAGAAAACGGCAAAGTTAGCCTGTGCGCCCGAGTGTGGCTGTACATTGGCATGGTCTGCTCCGAAAAGCCTGCATGCTCTTTCTCTTGCAATTTCTTCGGCTACGTCTACGCATTGACAGCCGCCGTAGTAACGCTTCCCGGGTAGTCCCTCGGCATATTTGTTTGTTAAGGGTGTTCCCATAGCCGCCATAACTGCTTTGGAAACTATATTTTCCGATGCTATAAGCTCAATATTTTGCCTTTGACGTGAAATCTCCGCTTCAATAGCGTTTGCAATTTCCGGATCACAGGATTTAATTTCATCAAAACTGTACATTTAGTCATCATCCTTTCTTAAAAAACTAAATACATTATACATTATTTTGCAAATATAAACAATAGCAAATTTTCAAATTTTAAGGTTTTTCCAATAAGATGCAAGCTTATTTTGTTCAACAGCGTCTATATACTCATCGGCTATTTCAAAAATAACGCTTTCATCATCAATTTTTATATCTCCTTTTGGTTTATAATTCGCCAAAAAGTCCCGCGCCCATTTTTCCGCGCCATCTTTGCCAATTTCCTCAAAGCAGGCAAGCTCTTCCTTTACCTCAAATATAAATTCGTCAATAGGCATAACAATCATTTTATCATCTCCCCGAGTTTTATTTGTTTTATCATATATTATTTTTCTTTAAAATGCAATAGTATCTGAAAATTTATTTATGTTTCACACAGAAGCTGTGTTTTTCATATTATGGCTATATGGACTTGAAAGCGGTGAGATGGTGAAAAAGCTGATAGTGAAGGGCGGAAATCCTCTTGTGGGAGATTGTGCGGCATCGGGAGCTAAAAACGCAGTTCTGCCAATAATTGCGGCGTGTTGTCTTATAAAAGATGAAGTTATACTGTTTAACTGTCCCGATATTACCGATGTACACACATCAATTGAAATTATAAATTCACTGGGCGGTAATGCCGCCTTTGAAAGTGGTGTGCTTACAATAAACTGTAAGGATATTTTCAAAAATAATATAGAAAAGGAGGCGGGAGAAAAAATGCGCTCCTCCGTTACCTTTTGCGGCAGTCTTTTAGGCAGGCTGGGGGAGGTTGCCTTTTGCCGTCCGGGCGGCTGTGTTTTGGGAAAAAGACCCATAGATTTACACATTTCGGCGTTTAAAGCCTTGGGCGCAGAGGTTTTGGAGCGTAAAGACGGCTTTTGTATACGGGGCAGGCTCACGGGAGCGGAAATCAACCTGCCTTTGCCCAGTGTGGGAGCAACACAAAACATTATTCTTGCCGCCTGTTTGGCTGAAGGCAAAGCTACAATAAAAAATCCCTCTTTAGAGCCTGAAACACTGGAGCTTATTTCCTTTTTAAACAGATGCGGAGCTATGATAAGAATTGAGTTTGGAAAAATTATAATATGCGGTCAAAAAGAATTAAAGGGTTGCTGTTACAGTGTTATGGCAGACAGAATTGAAGCCGGAACTTATATTTTTGGCGCTATTATGACAGGCGGAAAGGTATGTATTAATGGCATAACAAAAGAGGAATTGGGTATATGCGCCAATATTTGTGAAAAAACAGGCAGTAAACTTCGAGGAGGCAGGGATTTTGTTGAAATTACGGCAAAAAAGCCTATTAGGAGCATACCCCTTACCGTTACAAAGCCTCACCCCGGTTTTCCTACGGATTTACAGCCACAGCTTACGGCGCTTTTAAGCCTTGCAAGGGGAAAAAGCGTTATTAAGGAAACATTGTTTGAAAGCAGAAACAGGCATATTGAGGGACTTTTAAAATTCGGAGCGGATATAAAAGAAAATGACGGTTTTATTATAAACGGTGTAAAAGGCTTTAATGCCGCAAACGTAAAAGCCTATGATTTAAGGTGCGGCGCGGCTCTTTTACTGGCGGCTTTGGCGGCAGAAGGGGAAAGCTCAATAGAAAATGCCGATTATATTTTAAGAGGATATGAAAAAATTGAGGATAAAATTAAATCGATGGGCGGAAATATTAAATTTTTATAAAAAATATATAGACAATGACAGAAAATTATTTTAAAATAGTAAATAAGGAAGAATTACATCATTTGATTTTCGGAAGGCATTAATAATGAACATTAAAAAAACATTTGTAATTATTTTATTGACGGTGATATTCTTTTTTTTGGTTATTGCGGCGCTTATAAGTCCCATGTTTCAAATTGAGGAAATTCAGATAACGGGAAACGAACAGCTTAACAATGAGCAGATTTTTGATTTGGGCGGAATTGACGGAAATGATGAAAATGCTAAAAATGTTGGGGGTGTGGGCAGCAATATTTTCCTATTTAACTCAGGCAGAGCAAAAAGCAATTTATACACAAGCAATTATATAAAGCGCGTTAAAATAACTAAAAGGCTGCCGTCTACTATTGTTATTAATATAGAAGAAAGAAAGGTAAGGGGTTATGTTCCCTTTATGAACCGTTATTTATATATAGATATGGACGGAAGAGTTATTGATATTCAGCCGGAAAAAGCCAAACAGCACCCTGTAATTATAGGTCTTAAATTCGACAGCTTTTCAATGGGGGATATACTTACTGTAAACAACGGTTATTCCTTAGATTATGTTGTGCAGATTTCCAAGCTGATTGACGCTTACGACCTTAATGATGTTATGCTGAGGCTTGATGTTTCCGATAAGGATAATATTCATTTATATGTAAATAAAATTGATGTTTTGTTTGGCACTATAGATGATGCTTACAAAAAGGTTGCCACTTTAAATGAGGTTTTAAAGCAGATTGATACCAATGAAGCGGGAACCTTGGATATTTCCGATACGGATAACAACCCCAGCTTTAAGCTTGCAACCTGATTTACCTTGTTTTTTTGATTTTCCACACCCGTTTTGTAGGCTTTTGTTGCATTTTTTATTAATTATTTTAAAATAACTATGGAAATGCTGAAAGAAATGTTGTATAATAGTTATAACAGTACGAGTATTATGATAAAACTAATATTTTATTTATTGGAGGGGTACCATTGATAGACGTAATTAATGATATGAATCAAAACAAAAATGCAAAAATAGTTGTCTTTGGTGTAGGCGGAGCAGGGGGAAACGCTGTTTCCCGTATGATAGAGGAAAGCTCCGCAGGTATAAGCTTTGTTGCCGTAAATACAGATAAACAGGCTTTGGACAGCAACAAGGCAAAGGCTAAAATCGCCCTTGGCGTTAAAAGCACAAAGGGTCTTGGAGCAGGCGGCAGACCGGAGATAGGTATGGAAGCCGCTAAGGAAACAAAGGACGAAATTTATGCCGCTATGCAGGATGTGGATATGGCATTTATAACGGCAGGCATGGGCGGTGGCACAGGCACGGGAGCTTCTCCCGTTGTGGCATCTATCGCAAAGGAGCTTGGCGTGCTTACTGTGGGAGTTGTTACAAAGCCGTTTCTCTTTGAGGGCAGAAAGCGTATGAATTTTGCTCTTGACGGAATAGAAAAGCTTAAACAGCAGGTAGATACTCTTATTGTAATTCCAAACCAAAAGCTTATTGAAGCAGCCGATAAAAACACAAGCATTAAGGATGCCTTTAAAATGGCGGACAGCGTTCTTGTTCAGGGGGTTATCGGCATTGCGGATCTTATAGCGCGCCCGGGTGAAATTAATTTGGATTTTGCGGATGTAAGAACTGTTATGACCGAAAACAAAGGCTTTGCCCACATGGGCGTCGGCACGGCGGACAATGTTTTGGATGCAGCCAAATTTGCTGTTGAGAGTCCTTTGCTTGAAACTTCAATTAAAGGCGCAAAGAGCATACTTATTAATATAAGCTACAGCGGGGACATTGCAATGATGGATGTTGCCAATGCGGTAGATTCCATAAGTGAATTGCTTGACGATAATGCCGAGGTTATTTTCGGTACTTCAAAGATTTCCGATAATGAAAGCTCTGAGGTAAAGGTAACTGTTGTAGCAACAGGTCTTGCGGATGAAAAACATTCTGCCGCAACTGCTGCGCCCAGGTATACTGCAAGACCGTCTTCGGCAATTAAAAAGGACTATATAAATCCTTTCCGCAAGCTTGAGGAAGAGGCGGCTTATCAGGAGTCGGCGGCTACAGGGGCAGGCTCAAACCCATTTGCGAGAACAGGAAGAATTGATATAATTACACCTAAAAAACGTTAATTTTTTTGGGGACGGTTTAACCGTCCCTGATTTTTTGGAGGAATTTGGAGGACTTTAATGAAAAGACTAACAATAAGCGAAAACAATAAATATTTAATGCAGGACGGGAAGCCTTTTTTTTGGATGGGAGATACAGGCTGGCTTATTTTTCACAAGCTGACTGAAGATGAAGCATATACATATTTAAAAAACAGAGCCGGCAAAGGCTTTAACGTAATTCAGGCAGTGCTTGTGTACGCCACACCGGGTCTTTGCGATGTAAACAAAATGTATATTCCCAACAGTGATGTTGAAAATATAGAATACTGGGAGCATTGCGACAGAGTAATTAAAATGGCTGAGAGTCTGGGTCTTTATATGGCTCTTCTTCCAAGCTGGGGCAGTTTGCTTAAATCCGGTATTATTACAATGGATAATATTGGAAGTTATGCCGATTTTTTGGCAGAAAGATATAAGGACTACACAAATATTATTTGGGTGCTTGGGGGAGATATAAGAGCAACAGGCTTTGAGGAAATTTACAACAGGCTCGGAGCTGTTTTGAAAGAAAAAACTCCGGACAAGCTGATTACCTTTCACCCGTTCGGAAGATGCGCATCATCAACATGGTTTAACAACTCGGATTGGATAGATTTTAATATGTTCCAGTCCGGTCACAGGCGCTACGATCAGGGTGCATTGGGAAAATGGGACGACAACAAGCGTGCCGAAGGGTTTTTCGGCGAGGACAACTGGAAGTATGTTTTAAGGGACAGAGAAAGACAGCCTGTAAGACCAACCTTGGACGCAGAACCCAGCTATGAATGGATATTACAGGGACTGCATGACACTACTCAGCCATACTGGGTGGCACGTCATGTTAGAAGATACGCTTATTGGAGCGTATTTGCAGGCGCCTGCGGCCATACCTACGGCGACAATGCGGTTATGCAGTTTTACGGAGGAAAGGACGAGCCTACAAAGGGTGTAAACAATTATGGTGTAAAATGCACCTGGCAGGAGGCATTGCACCATGAGGGCAGCGGTCAAATGGGGCATTTGGCAAAGCTTATTAACTCTGTGGATTTTGTAAACGGCAATGCCGCTGATGAGCTTATTGTCGGCGGACAGAGAGAAAAGCATGAAAGAATTGCCGTATTTGCGGGAAAGGATTATGTGCTTGCATATACTTGGCTTGGGAAGCCTTTTGAGCTTAATATAGAAAAATACGGCGCTATGGAGGCTTGGTGGTTTACACCATCTAAGGGAATTTACAGCTATATAGGCAAAACCCTTGAGCCTGTTTATAAAGCCGTACCTCCCGAGGTTTTTGATGAGGATAAGGACAGAGTGCTTGTTTTGAGAAAAGCTTAATTAAAGAGTTAAAGGGTTCATTTATTTTGTAATTGCGGACTTGGCGGTGTAAATTCTATGCATATATGTGTAGAATTTACACTTTTTTTACAATTTTACAAATATTGTAATGAAAACAGGCAGTTAATATGTTATAATAAAATTAATAAATGTATTTATACAAAGAAGAAACATAATAAAAACAAAACGGGAGAAAAAATGGATAAGGAATATTATATGGGTGTTGCCATAGAGGAAGCTAAAAAGGCTTATAATATGGAAGAAGTGCCTATAGGCTGTGTTATTGTGTATAACGGCAGTATTATAGGCAGGGGATCTAACAGCAGAATTTCGGACAAAAATCCGCTTATGCATGCAGAAATCAAGGCGATTAATGAGGCTTGCGCCGTAGTGGGGGACTGGCGGCTGGAGGGGTGTACACTTTTTGTAACGGTAGAGCCTTGCCCAATGTGTTCCGGAGCGATTTTGCAGGCAAGAATTGATGAAGTGGTTTTTGGCGCGTCAAATCCAAAGGCAGGCTGCTGCGGTTCTATACTTAATATGATGGATGATGACAGATTTAACCACAAGGTTAAAGTAACAAAGAACGTAAGGCAGGCGGAATGTGCTGAGCTTATGAAAAGCTTTTTCAGAAAGAGGCGTGAATTGCAATGAAAACAGCATTAACAATAGCAGGGTCGGATTGCTCGGGCGGCGCAGGCATACAGGCGGATATTAAGGTATTTACCGCATTTAATGTTTACGGTATGAGCATAATAACCTCAGTTGTGGCTGAAAACACAATGGGTGTAATTAAAATATCCGATGTGGACAGCGACACAATAGAAAAACAGTTTCAAGCCGTTTTTGAGGATATTTTTCCCGACAGCGTAAAAATAGGTATGCTCTCTCAAAAAAGCGCAATTAAGGCTGTTTATGAGGGTTTGGCGGAGTATAAGCCAAAAAATGTTGTTATGGATACGGTGATGTATGCAAAGGACGGCACACCGCTTATGGACAGTGATTGTATGGATTTTGTAATAAGCAAAATTATCCCCATGGCAGACGTTATAACCCCCAATATACCCGAGGCTGAGGTGATAAGCGGTATTGCCATAAAAACTGTTGAGGATATGAAAAATGCCGCAAAAGGCATATATAATTTATCCGGTACGGCTGTTTTGGTAAAGGGCGGTCACTCTCAAGGCGATTGTACGGATATTTTATTTGACGGCAGAGATTTTTATACATACACTTCTCCTAAAATTAACACCAAAAATACTCATGGCACTGGCTGCACACTGTCTTCCGCCATAGCTGCGGATATTGCTAAGGGAAAAACTGTTGAAAAGGCGGTAGGGGAGGCAAAGGAATATATTACCCTTGCCATAAAGCACTCCCTGAATTTAGGTAGGGGCAACGGGCCGCTTAACCATACTTATGCGATTTACGGAGGTTAAAATGTTAAAAAATAAAAAAGCTGTAATATTGGATCTTGACGGAACAATTATAAACTCAGGCTTTGTGTGGCATAAGGTTGACGTAGATTTTTTTGCAAAACGAGGTATGGAAATCCCCAAAGACTATACAGCGAAAATCAATTCCATGAGCTTTTATGAAACTGC